>JAJFJI010000078.1 GCA_021774205.1 Nitrosomonas sp. | reverse complement strand
TACGTATCTCATAACCGGAATCAAGTGGATAAGCTTCTCGATATGCTGCATAGAAGGCAGTCGGGAACCCACCAAAAAGCTCGGTCATTGCAATATCGGTTTCACGGTCACCGTAATAAACGGCAGGGTCAAATAGCACCGGTTGTCCAGTTGCATCAAAACCATAGTTGCCGCTCCATAGATCACCATGTAATAGCGAAGCGGCGGGTGTAACTTCCGTAAAGAAGGTGTCCAGTTCAGTCATTAATTGTTCACCTAACTTTTGCAGCTTGCCAATGTAGCCATTGTTCTTGGCAAGTTGTAACTGATAGCCAAGCCGGTTTGTGCGCCAAATTTGAATCCAGTTGGACGAATTTGAATTAATTTGTGGGGTAGCACCAATCGTGTTGTTACGTTGCCAGCCGAATTGTTCAGCGTAAATTCTATGCATCGCCGCAAGTCCGGATCCCAACGTGGCTGCATTTCTTTTGGATGAATGATTCATATCCAGATACTCCAGAACCAGCCATGCATGACGGTCATTTTTCCCCCAGCATATGGGTTTGGGAACGTGTAGTGTCCGGGAATTAAAAATTTCTTTGAGGCCTGCGGCTTCTGCCTCGAACATTGACAAAGTATCGCTAGAATTTATTTTGATAAAAAACCGTTGATTGTCGTCCGCAATACAATAAGTCTCATTAATGCAACCACCGCTTACAGCGGTTAGCTGGTTTATTCTAAATGTAGTCTGTGTGGCGCTGGCAATTTCAGCGGCAATTTCAGGCCAATGTGTCATCGTCGTTCAATTTCAAGGCGGACGTTTCATTAGAAACTATCATCCTAAAATCCTCAGTTGGGTGGTGTTTGGCGTGTGCTGTTGTTTCTTTTTGGCAAGGTGCAATGAGACGGTATAACTCGTTATTACAACGAATTGCAACGCAGTAAAAAAGAAAGAACGGCGTGCTATCAGCATCATTGCGTTTCGTACCTTAAAGGTTAAAGGTGAGTGTCATAGTGAAGAATATGCGTCGTCTTTTCATGAGATGACTTATTACTGTCGCGGTCAACTGAGGATTTTAGGATCATTGAGATAGCCACTTTCTGGCCAGTTTGATTGCTGCAGAAACCTGTGAAGGCGCAGTGCCGCCAGGATGATTGCGGCTATTCATTGAGCCTTCCAGTGTTAATACAGAAAAAATATCTTTATCTATCAGTTGTGAGAAATTTTGTAGTTCAGACAGATCGAGTTCACTCACATCACGCCCTTTTTTTTCGGCAAACTGTACCGTTTTTGCAACAACTTCATGCGCATCACGAAATGGCAAGCCTTTTTTGGTTAGATAATCAGCCAAGTCAGTTGCTGTGGCGTATCCACGCATGGCTGAGCTACGCATAACCTCATGATTAACTTGGATACCCGAAAGCATGTCGGTATAAATACGCAAGGTGTCGATAAGTGTATCCACAGTATCAAACAACGGTTCTTTGTCTTCCTGGTTATCTTTGTTATAGGCAAGCGGCTGGGCTTTCATCAATGTTAACAAAGCAACCAAATGGCCAGTAACACGGCCAGTTTTGCCACGAACCAATTCGGGCACATCCGGATTTTTCTTTTGCGGCATTATGGATGATCCGGTGCAAAATCGATCAGCTAGCACAATAAAATTAAATGAGGGACTCACCCACAAAATGAGTTCTTCAGAGAGTCGTGACAGATGCGTCATAAACAAAGCAGCGCAGGCATTGAATTCTATAATAAAATCCCGATCTGAAACGGCATCCAGTGAATTTTCGCAAATGCCATCAAAACCTAGTTTTTGTGCGACCAGGTCGCGGTTGATTGGATAGCTGGTTCCAGCTAATGCAGCCGCACCCAGTGGCAATTTATTGACACGTTTTCTGCAATCCGACAATCGCTCAGCATCGCGCTTAAGCATTTCAAAATAAGCCATAAGATGGTGGCCAAATGAAACCGGCTGTGCAACCTGCAAGTGCGTAAAACCTGGCATCACGGTATCCGTATGCTTCTCAGCAAGATCAAGCAGCGCGGATTGCATAGTCTTTATGAGGCGAATAATTTCATCAATTGATGCGCGCAAATATAACCGTACATCCGTAGCAATTTGATCATTGCGTGAGCGAGCCGTATGAAGTCGCTTGCCTGCATCACCCACTAGCGTGGTGAGACGTTTTTCAATATTGAGATGGACGTCTTCCAGTTCCTGCAGCCAAACAAAATTGCCGCTGCGAATTTCTTCCTGAATTTGGTTGAGTCCCTGTTCGATGGCCGTCAGATCTTTTGAGCTAATAATGCCTTGCGTAGAAAGCATTTGTGCATGAGCGCGTGATCCCTGTATGTCATATTCAGCCAATCGTTGATCAAAGCTGACTGATGCGGTATAACGTTCTACCAGAAGTGAAACTGGCTCATTAAACCTACCCGACCAAGTCTTTTTGTTGTTATCCACTAATGAGTTTTTCTCCATTGAAATTGATATAATTCGATGACATGAATTATAGCGGAGCAAGATGATAGACTCTAGAACGATTATTAAACTTGTTTTATAATTTTTTGGTTAAAATTGATTAAATAATTTTAGCGAACTCTTCTTTCCCTACCATACGGATTAGTGGATAATTAGATTTTTTTACCTCTGTTACATATACAAGGAGCCATCCATGACGGATCAAAACAAGCAAGCTGATAACGGACAAGCCAAAGCATTAAAGGCTAAGGCCACTTCGTTTTATTCCACGTTGAGCAATAAGTTTGAGGTGCTATCCGAACTTCCAAATAAGCAATTGCCAATGTGGTATGGTGCTGTATTTTTGGTGATTCTTTTATTTGTTTTCGCTTGGAAACAAATTGCCGTAGGCCAAGTGGAATCTGATATGGCAAAACAGCTTGCAAAAGAACGTGTTTTGATTACGCAAGAAGCACGCGAATATGCAGACCAGCAGTATATCAAGGAAGAAGAACGTTTTGGGCAGATTTTGTCCTGGGCGGTGCGTGGAGAGCTCATTCGTAACAATCTTGACCAGGTAGATCAATACCTAAATGAACTGGTTAAAATGAGAGATACTGATAGAGTCGTGCTAATCGGTGACGATGGCAAGCTATTAGTATCAACCGATAAAAGGCTTGAGGATAAAAATGTTTCTAAGCTTTATCCTGATGAAATTTTAGGAGCAGATACGATCACCGTTGTTGCCAATGTTGATGATAAAAAGCTACTCGTTGTTCCA
>JAJFJI010000077.1 GCA_021774205.1 Nitrosomonas sp. | reverse complement strand
AGCTTATTTTGGGTATATTAAATTCGTGTCCCCCTACGAACTTTTCATTGGTTTGCGCTATACGCGCGCCAAGCGTCGCAATCATTTCATCTCATTTATTTCACTGATTTCCCTGATGGGTATTACACTGGGCATGACTGCACTTATTACGGTCATGTCAGTCATGAATGGTTTTCAGAAGGAAATACGCGCGCGTATTCTCGGTGTGGCATCGCATGTTCAAGTAAGCAGTATTTCTGGAAATTTGGCCGATTGGCAGCAGATAGCGAATAAAGTAGTAAAGCAGCCGAAGGTTGAAGCTGCTGCGCCCTACGTTAGCGCGCAAGGTATGCTGTCGCATAATCAAGTTGTGCAAGGCGTGATGGTGCGCGGTGTGCTGCCTTCGTTGGAAGATAATGTGGCGGATCTTGCTCAAATGATGGTTGCGGGTGAGCTTGATCAACTTGTGCCGGGAGAGTTTGGGATCGTAATCGGTATGGAGTTGGCGCGGGCATTAGGCGCATTCAAAGGCGACAAAATTGTATTGATTTCGCCGCAGGGGCAGGTAACACCCGCTGGAATTTTGCCGCGACTTAAGCAATTCACCGTTACTGGAATTTTCGAGGCGGGACATTTTGAATATGATTCCAGCCTGGTATTGATTCACATGGCGGATGCGCAAAAACTCTATCGTATGGGAGATGACGGGGTATCTGGCGTGCGTTTAAAACTACATGATATGTTTCAGGCCCCGCAAGTCGTTCGGGAGCTGTCATCAGTCCTGCCTGCGCATATTATTATCAGTGATTGGACGCGGCAGCATGCGAATTATTTTCGCGCTATCCAGATTGAGAAACGGATGTTGTCACTAATTCTAGCGCTAATTATCGCTGTTGCCGCTTTTAATATTGTTTCTACCTTGGTAATGGCGGTAACCGACAAACAATCCGATATTGCTATCCTGCGTACGCTGGGCGCAAGTCCACGCAGTATCATGAAGATATTTGTCGTCCAGGGAACGTTTATTGGTGTTGCTGGGACGGTGCTGGGCGTCATTGGTGGTGTGTTGCTAGCCTATAATGTGGGGAGTGTGGTGGCATTTATTGAATGGGTATTCAATGTACAATTTCTGTCTCGCGAGGTTTATTACATTAGTACAATCCCATCCGATCCGCAGTTAGCTGACATCGCCACCGTCGCGATTGTATCGTTTGTGCTAAGCTTATTGGCAACGATTTATCCAAGTTATCGGGCTTCTAAAGTTAATCCAGCGGAGGCGCTACGGTATGAGTAAGGTGGTTATTTCTTGCCGTAATCTGTACAAAAGTTACTACCAGGGGAACTTGGAAGTACCGGTTTTAAGGGGTGCTAACCTGGAGCTTGCTAAAGGAAAAATGCTTGCGATTGTTGGTGCATCAGGTTCCGGTAAAAGTACTCTGCTGCATTTGTTGGGTGGTTTGGATGCGCCTAGTAGTGGTGACATTTATATCCTGGGTCAGAATATTGCGAGTGTGAACGAGGGACAGCGGTGTCAACTACGTAATAATTCTCTTGGATTTATTTATCAGTTTCACCATCTGTTACCCGAATTTAGTGCGCTGGAGAATGTTGCTATGCCGCTATTAATCAGACGATTACGCAATAATGAAGCCTATGACCGCGCGGAAGAAATATTAAAGCAAGTGGGTTTGGGTCATCGGCTGACACATACGCCCAGTGAACTATCTGGCGGTGAGCGTCAGCGTGCGGCGGTGGCGCGGGCGTTGGTTACCCAGCCTGCCTGTATTTTAGCTGATGAGCCGACGGGCAACCTTGATCGGCAAACCGCCGAAGGGGTATTTAATTTAATGTTAGAACTCAATCGCAAAGTGGATGCAAGTCTTATTATCGTGACCCACGACACCCAGCTTGCCAGTCGGGCGGAGCATGTTAAACAGTTGGTTGATGGCGTGTTGCACGATGTCTCGAATGCAAGCTGAAATTAATTTTTCCAAACCTGAACCAAAACTCATAAACAATTTACGCTGAATTTTTTATGCGCACCCTGTTAACTTATATTATGGTTTTCCCCCGGCGTAGTGCATTTGTGATGGTTGCACTACTAGCGGCAGGTGTTGCCGAGGGATTGAGCCTGACCGCCCTTCTTCCCTTGTTATCGATAGCTGTCGGCGATACTGGTGAATCCGGCATCGGGCAGTTTATGATGCAGGCTTTGCAAAAAATCGGTATTTCGCCAACCCTGGACACGATTCTGTTAATTATCGTTAGTGGCATGTTTCTCAAAGGATTAATATTGCTCATCGCTAACCGCCAGGTTGGGTATACCGTTGCGCATGTTGCGACTGCACTGCGGCTGGATCTTATTGAAGCGCTGCTGGCCAGCCGTTGGCACTATTATTTACGACAACCTGTGGGAGCGCTGGCTAATTCAGTCGCAACAGAAGCGTACCGTGCAGCGAACGGTTTTGAGCATAGCGTGAATGTACTTGCTTTGTCGATACAAGTGACGGTTTACGCAATCGTTGCATTGTTTATTTCCTGGCAGGCAACAGTGGCTTCGCTGCTTATTGGAATGTTTTTGCTAATTGTGCTGCATCGCTTGGTGCGCGCTACGCGCCGTGCTGGTGCAAAGCAGACGCGTTTACTTCGCGAATTATTGACTTATTTGTCTGATGTGCTGGGTTCAGTCAAGTCGCTAAAGGCGATGTCAAGAGATAATGTTGCAGATGCCATTCTTCATGAACAAACACAGCAACTGGAAAAGGCAACACGTCGGGAAGTGATGAATCGGGCAGCATTGATGGCTCTGCAGGAGCCGATACTCGCGGCCTTGACAGCCAGTGGTTTATATCTGGCTTTGATGGTTTGGCAGCTTTCGCTACCCGAAGTGATGGTTATGGTTTTTTTGTTGACTCGCATTCTGGGCTTGCTTAATAAAACACAGCGGCGGTTTCAGCAGTTAACCGTGCAGGAGAGCGCCTATTGGGCGCTACGAAAAGCAGCGGAGGATGCGCGTGGTGCCGCGGAAAGAACGACAGGGGAGCTGGTGCCGACATTGCAAAAGGGCATCAATCTGAGTCATGTCATCTTCGATTATGGTAGCAAATCAATATTTAAAGATCTGGATTTTGAAATACCAATTAAATCATTTACTGCTGTTATGGGTCCATCGGGGGTTGGTAAAAGTACATTGCTAGATTTACTTTGTGGATTAACAGAACCGAAATCGGGCGAAGTACTTATTGATGAGATTTCGTTGCATGATATTAACTTGCGCCAATGGCGACACATGATTGGTTACGTATCACAGGATACGATCCTGTTGCATGACACAATTTTGAACAATATTCTTGTTGGCGAACCTGCGCTGGATTCTGCAGATGCGGAACGCGCACTAAAACAAGCAGGGGCATGGAGTTTTGTTAGTGCGCTACCAGAAGGTATGCAAACCATCGTAGGTGAGCGTGGCGGATTGCTTTCAGGGGGTCAACGTCAACGAATCGCTATCGCCCGGGCACTTGCGCATCGCCCGCAGCTATTGCTTCTTGATGAACCGACCAGCGCATTGGATCCGGAAAGTGAGCAAACAATTTGCGAGACATTACAGCAACTATCGGCGGATTTAACAATTGTCGCCGTTTCGCACCAACCTGCTGTTATTAACGCAGCGGACAATGTTTTTATTCTTTCCAATGGTGAGGCAGAACGGTTATCAAGGTCAGTTGAAGTTATTTAGAGGCCAAAATGAAGTTCGCTGACTACTACGTAAATAACCATTTGAAAAATAATTAGTATAAATAAATGTAACAGTGAAGGCATGCAAAAAATGTAAAGCTTGCAGTTTCCGTCGCACCGTAAATCAATGAGTCATAAGCACCCTGAGTACGTATGGCAAAATTCCACCATGCTTATAATAATCCACTTCGATAGCAGTATCTATCCGGCATAACAATTCGACTTTCTGTTGCGCGCCATCTGGTCGATGAATCACAAGTGTTACCTCTTGTTGAGGGTGAATGTTATCCAGGCCCAGTAGGTCAAATTGCTCATTGCCACTGATGCCCAACGATTGAGGGTTGTCATCATCTTCTATGAATTGTAATGGCAGGACACCCATGCCAATGAGATTGCTGCGGTGTATGCGTTCGAAACTTTTGGCAATAACCGCTTTGACACCCAATAGTTGCGTCCCTTTGGCAGCCCAATCACGACTTGAGCCGGTACCGTATTCCTTGCCTCCAAATACAATTGTCGGTATGCCATTGGCAATATATCTCATGGCGGCATCGTAAATACTCATTTTTTCATTATTAATTCCATCGTTGCCCTGATAAAGCGTTACACCGCCTTCTGTGCCAGACACCATCAAATTTTTGATACGCACATTGGCAAAAGTGCCACGCATCATGACTTCATGATTGCCGCGGCGTGATCCATAGCTATTAAAATCGGCTTTAGAGACACCATTCGCAAGCAGATATTGTCCAGCAGGTGAGGTTTCCTTGATTGCACCAGCAGGGCTTATATGGTCAGTGGTTACTGAATCACCAAAAATACCCAGAGCACGTGCTTTTTTGATGTTGCCAGATTTATTGGTTGGCAAGGGTTTAACGGAGAAATCCTGGAAAAATGGCGGTTCTGCGATATAAGTGGATTTAGGCCAATTGTAAATCTGGCTTGAGACAGATGAAATATTGTTCCACAGCGGATGATTCTTGGTGAGGTTGCTGTAGAGCCGATTGAATGTATCCGCTTGAGTGGCAAATTTCATCAACGCGTGAATTTCTTCGCTGCTTGGCCAGATATCACTCAGCCAGACAGGTTTGTTATCCTTGCCAGTGCCTACCGGTTCAGTTGTCAAGTCTTTTAACACGGTTCCTGCTATGGCATAGGCTACAACTAATGGTGGTGAAGTGAGAAAGTTGGCGCGAATGTTGGCATGTATTCTGGCTTCAAAATTACGGTTGCCGGAGAGTACGGCCGCACATATGAGTTCATTTTTTATGATAGCTTCTTCGATTGGCTCAGCGAGTGGCCCCGTATTTCCAATGCAAGTGGTGCAACCATAACCCACGATATTAAAGCCCAGCTGTTCAAGATAGGGAAGTAGACCGGTTGCTGTAAGATAGTCTGATACAACCCGTGAGCCGGGTGCAAGGGATGTTTTGATATGATGTTTAACCGA
>JAJFJI010000076.1 GCA_021774205.1 Nitrosomonas sp. | reverse complement strand
GGCACCTGATCCCGCAAGCGTCGTTTACGCAAATCCGTTTCCATAATGAGCGCAAACTCATAGGCCGGACCAAAACAGGAAGCGCCCTGTACTGCGCCCACGACAACAGGTCCTGGATTCTGTATAAATTTGTCCCAGGTTGCTGCCGCATCATTGGCATGATCAACATGGCAAATAGATTGGGTATGACCATCCGGCCCTAAGCCTTCTATTTCATCAAATGCCAGTCGTGGTCCGGTGGCGATAACCAGATAATCATAGACTAGGCTGGACCCGTCATTGAGTTCCAGGCGATTCTCTTCTGGGTGCAATCGTTTGACACCTACCGCACTAAAGGCAATATTTTTTTTATTCAGATAGGGTGCCAGTTCAACCTTAATATCTGATGGCTTGCGCCAGTTGACCGCAACCCATGGATTGGACGGAACGAAGTGAAAAGTCTCAGTATCTGACACCAGCCGAACTTCATTCTCTTTACCTAACAGGCAACGTATTTCATAAGCCATGGATACGCCGCCGATGCCGCCGCCTATAATAATAATTTTTGCCATTGTTTCTTTCTCCTTTTCATCTTAACCAGGGTTGATTCTGGATGATTAATCAGTTATTCATTTTTTGTTTCACAAAAAATTTCATGCAGCGTTTCAAGCACTCGGCGTGCTCGTTCGTCCTGCAAGGAGTAAAAAGCATTCTGCGCTTCACGCCTGCAATGGACGATTCCTTCATGACGCAACCGTGACAAGTGTTGTGACAGCGCCGACTGATTCAAGCCAACCAGCTTTTCCAGCTCGCTGACGGTTCGCTCCTGTTTAACTATATTGCATAGCACCATTAAGCGACTCGGGTTTGCCAATGTCTTTAATAGTTCTGATGCGGCGCCGGCATTTTGTTGCATATCATTAATATTCATATTAGTTGATTATTATATAAGAATGTTCTAATATTATGTCAAGGTTTTTATAAAAATTCAAATCGGGGCACCTATAAATGTACAAGAAATTGCCAGAACAAATCGTTTCCTTTTCCCTGGATAGGCCGCGAATTATCGTTTGGGCACTGGTGATGTCGACCCTGTTATTTACTACATTGGCGACGCTGCCCAGTCTTTGGCCACAACAATTTCCAGCACTGCAAAGCCTTAAGATTGATACAGATCCGGAGAATATGCTTTCTGAAACAGAACCCATGCGCATTTTCCATAACCAGGCTAAACAGGAATTCTCGCTGCATGACATTGTCGTCGTCGGGATCGTCAATGAAGCGCACCCAAATGGGGTATTTAATACCGCATCGCTTACACGCATTTTTAAATTGACGGAGTTTGCCCGCCAGTTGAACTGGCCGGATTCCCAGAATCCCGATCATTGGAAAGGTGTCATCGAAGTCGATATGATCGCACCCTCCATGGTCGATATTATTGAGCAAGGTGGTCTCGGTACGGTCAATTTCAGCTGGCTGATGCCGCAACCGCCGACCAGTGAAGAAGACGCGATTGCGATTCGAGATCGTGCGGCACGCATCCCTTTCCTGCACGATACATTAGTTAGCGCTGACGGCAAAGCAATTGCACTATATTTGCCGCTGACCAGTAAGGATGTTTCTTATGAAGTGAGAAAAGCGTTACTGGAATATGTAGTCAACTGGGAGGGTACGGGGGATCAGATTTATATAACGGGTTTGCCGGTAGCGGAAGACACTTTTGGCGTCGAAATGTTTGTTCAGATGGCTGTATCCGCGCCATTGGCCATGCTGGTGATATTTTTGCTGCTATGGTGGTTTTTCCGCAACTTTTTGTTAATTATTTCACCCATGATTGTGGCGGTGGTTTGTTCCTTGTCCACCATGGCGCTGCTAGTAATTTCTGGCAACACCGTTCATATCATGAGCTCGATGATCCCAATTTTTATCATGCCTATTGCGGTGCTGGATTCGGTGCATATTCTTTCAGAGTTTTTTGATCGTTACCCACAAATAAAAGACCGGCGGCGCACCATCGAACAAGTGATGCAACATCTGTTCCAACCGATGCTATTCACAACGCTGACAACAATCGCAGGTTTTGCCTCCCTGGCGTTAACACCGATCCCCCCTGTTCAGGTATTTGGCATTTTCATTGCGCTTGGCGTGTTCTTGGCTTGGTTTTGGACCATCATTTTTATCCCGGCCTTTATTATGTTCATCCCGGAACACAAATTGGCGCGTTTTGGTCATGCTCCCAATAATGCAGAAAACGTATCATCGATGAACAGAATACTCCAAAAAACCGGAAAATTAACCTACCAACATGCACGCAAGATTATATCTGCTACCGTTTTACTTGCAGTAGTTGCAATTTGGGGTATTAGCTTGATACAGGTAAATGACAATCCAGTGAAATGGTTTGTTGACTCACACCCCATCCGGGTTGCTGATCGGGTGCTAAATGAACACTTTGGCGGCACTTACATGGCTTATCTGCAATTTGAGCAGTCTGCCGATAACGAGTCCGTCATGGAATATGAGCAAGCACTAAAACAACGGCTGGTAGCACGCAAAATTAAAGCAATAGAAAACAACGACTATTCCGCTACCAGTATATTTGATCAAATGATTGCTAAAACGGCATCTGAATCATTCGCGGCGGTATCCGGGGATGCACTGCTAGCCACACTTATCACAATCGCTGAAACATCACTTGATGCGGCGTCGGATGATGAGTATGACACCTGGGATAATGTATTGCTGTTTTTAGATCAAGAACGGCAACGAAGTGAAATCTTTAAACAACCGGAAGTTCTGGGATATCTGGATAGCCTGCAACAGCATCTACGTGAAAATGACATTGTTGGTAAATCCAATTCTGTTGTTGATGTGGTAAAAACTGTACATCGGGAGCTGCTACTTGGCAAAGATGAAGCATTTCGCATTCCAGATACGACCAATGCGGTCGCGCAAACCCTGGTTACTTATCAGAACAGCCATCGACCGCAGGATCTATGGCATTTTGTTACACCAAATTACCGCAAAGCGGTACTGTGGCTACAACTAACCAGCGGCGATAATCGCGACATGGAAACCGTTATTAATGACGTCGAAACATTTGTTATTGATAATCCGCCGCCGTTTGGATTGGAACCGCATTGGTTTGGATTAACCTATATCAACACCGTGTGGCAAGACAAAATGGTA
>JAJFJI010000075.1 GCA_021774205.1 Nitrosomonas sp. | reverse complement strand
GATAAGAAGGTTCTTGATAATGCATTAGCTGATTTGGAAAAAATAAGCGGTCAAAAACCCATAGTTACTAAAGCACGTAAATCTATTGCAGCTTTTAAAGTAAGAGAGGGTTATCCACTCGGATGTAAGGTAACCATTAGGCGTGCACGCATGTATGAATTTTTAGATAGACTGATTTCTATCGCAATACCTAGGGTGCGTGACTTTAGAGGTATATCAGGAAAATCCTTCGATGGGCTTGGTAATTTTAATATGGGTATTAAGGAGCAGATCATTTTTCCTGAAATCGATTATGACAAGATAGATGCATTGCGTGGAATGAATATTACCGTGGTAACAACCGCTAAAACTGACAAAGAAGCAAAGTCACTCTTGTCCGCATTTAATTTTCCATTCAAAAATTAGGTAAACAATGGCTAAAGTTGCAATTATCAATCGTGACAATAAGCGTAGAGCAATGGTAAAGAAGTATGCAGAAAGACGCGCGAGTATATTCAGTATTATCAATGATATTAATGTTTCGGATGAAGAGCGCGCAAACGCACGAACTCAACTGCAAATGCTGCCTAGAAACTCGAGCCCAGTCCGCCTTAGAAATAGGTGTTCACTAACTGGCCGACCTCGTGGGGTTTATAAAAAATTTGGCTTGGGCCGTTGTAAGCTTCGTGATATCGCAATGAGTGGCAATATTCCCGGAATAACAAAAGCTAGCTGGTAATGCTGTACTTACGTAAAATTTTTAACAGGTAAAGTTATGAGTATGAGTGACCCCATTGCTGATATGTTAACGCGTATTCGCAATGCGCAAATGGCAGAGAAGTCAATTGTGCAAATGCCATCATCGAATCTAATTAAATCAATTGCTCAAGTTTTGAAAGATGAAGGCTATGTTAATGATTTTAGCATTCAGCAAGTTGGTAACAAAAAAACGATTGAGATCAGTTTGAAATATTATGCTGGTTCACCAGTCATTGAGAAGATACAAAGAGTTAGTAAGCCTGGATTAAGAATATATAAACCTTCTAATGATCTGCCAAATATTTTGAATGGTTTAGGAGTCGCCATAATATCAACATCTAGAGGTGTAATGACTGACCGAAACGCAAGAGTAGCTGGCGTTGGCGGTGAAGTTCTTTGCGTCGTAACATAGGGAATAAAATGTCTCGAATTAGTAAGTATCCTGTAGAGATTCCTGGAAAAGTTGAGATTAGCTTGACTGACGCAAAAGTCACGGTTAAAGGACCATTGGGTGAGTTGCATCATGTTATCAACTCAGATGTGAAAATTGAGCGAAACGAAAATGCACTGCAAGTGCGACCGGCTAATAATTCAAAGCAAGCCAAAGCAATGTCAGGAACCATGCGATCATTGTTAGCAAATATGGTTGAAGGCGTAGCAAAAGGTTTTGAAAAAAAGCTTACGCTTGTTGGCGTTGGATATCGTGCTCAAATGGATGGAAAAAACTTAAATTTAAACCTTGGTTATTCTCATTCAATTTTGCATAACATACCTCAAGATATTAAAATTGAAACACCGAGTGCCACCGAGATTCTAATCAAAGGGATTGATAAACAAAAAGTTGGGCAAGTTGCTGCTGAAGTTCGCGCTTACCGAAAGCCAGAGCCCTACAAAGGCAAAGGTGTACGTTATTCTGATGAGGTTGTTATCTTAAAAGAAGCTAAGAAAAAATAGAAATATATAAAGTTATGCAAAATTTAATTCCAAAAAGAATACGGCGTGCAAAGAAAACACGTGCAAAAATATCTGCCAAGAAAGCTATCCGTCTGTCCGTTCACCGCACAAACTTACATATTTATGCGCAATTAATCGACACAAGTGATAGTAGAGTATTGACAAGCTCATCCACACTCGAACCCGAAATACGAAAAACATTATCAAAAGGCGGCAATGTTGAAGCTGCATCATTGATTGGGAAGCGTATTGCTGAGAAAGCAAAATCATGTGGCATTCAATCTGTATCGTTTGACCGCTCGGGTTATAAATATCATGGTCGTGTTAAAGCATTGGCTGAAGCGGCACGCGAAAATGGTCTCGCATTTTAAAGTAGGTTAGTAAATGAGTAAAATAGGAAAATCACCAGGAAAAATGGCTCAAGCTGATAGTAATTCAGACGGTTTGAGAGAAAAAATGGTAACAATTAACCGTGTTACCAAAGTAGTAAAAGGCGGTCGTGTCCTCGGTTTTGCTGCTTTGACAGTTGTTGGTGATGGCGACGGTGGCATTGGAATGGGGAAAGGAAAATCAAGAGAAGTGCCAATAGCCGTGCAGAAGGCAATGGATGAGGCGCGTAAGAAGATGATTAAAGTTAAATTAAAGAATGGAACGCTTTACCATCCAGTAATTGGCAGACATGGCGCTGCAAAAGTTTATATGCAACCTGCTTCTGAGGGTACCGGAATTATAGCAGGTGGCCCTATGCGTGCAATTTTCGAAGTGATGGGTGTTCACAACATTTTAGCTAAGTGTATTGGTTCTTCAAATCCGTATAATGTTGTTCGAGCAACCTTGCAAGGATTAAGTGCTATGAATACACCCGCCGAAATTGCAGCTAAACGTGGCAAAACTGTAGAAGACATTTTAGGTGTCAGCGAATGAATGCATTGCAAAATAACAAACGAGTTAAGGTAACCTTAACTAAAAGTTTGATCGGAACTAAAAAATCCCATCGTGCCACAGTGAGAGGTTTGGGTTTGCGAAAAATAAACAGCTCTGCAGAATTAGCATATAGCCCTGCAATTTTAGGCATGCTTGAAAAAGTTAATTATTTAATCAAATTTGAGGTTTTTGATGCAGCTTAATTCATTGAGCCCTGCCAGAGGTTCTGTTCGGTTAAAACGCCGAGTAGGAAGAGGGATTGGCTCCGGATTTGGAAAGACTGCCGGTCGAGGTCATAAAGGACAAAAATCAAGAGCGGGCGGTTTTCATAAAACCGGTTTTGAAGGTGGTCAAATGCCTTTGCAGCGACGGTTACCTAAACGTGGATTTGTTACATTTAAAAAAAAGCAAATGTCCAAACAAATTTCTAAAATTAGACTATCCGAGTTTAATAGCTTAGAAGGTGATGTTGTTGATTTAGCAGCCCTGAAGAAAAATGGAATTGTCCCTAATAAAATAAAACACGTAAAAATCTATTTATCAGGACAGATTCAAAGAAAACTGAAGATTAAAAATATTGCAGTGACAATTGGTGCCAAAGCCGCAATTGAGGCTGCTGGCGGCAGTGTCGAATAGAATATATAAGGGAACTCTCTTTTGGCTACTAGTGGTAGAGGTAACAATCCTGGAAAACCGGGTAAATACAGTGAGTTGAAACGCCGTTTATGGTTTTTACTGCTCGCATTAATCGTATATCGAATTGGCACGCACGTTCCTGTTCCGGGAATCGATCCTGACGTATTAAAGGATTTATTCGAAACTCAAGAAAGTGGTGTATTAGGTATATTTAATATGTTCTCTGGTGGGGCCTTGTCACGTCTATCCATAATGGCATTGGGAATCATGCCTTATATTTCAGCCTCCATCATTATGCAGCTTGGAACTGTTGTTGTGCCGCATCTTGAGGCGTTGAAAAAAGAAGGTGAATCAGGCCGCAGAAAAATCACGCAATATACACGTTATGGTACTTTGGGACTTGCTACAGTTCAAGGTTATGGAATATCTATTGCCATTCAAGCCCAGCCAGGCTTAGTAACGGATCCTGGTGGTATGTTTATGTTAACCACCATGATTACCTTGGTAACAGGGACCATATTCTTAATGTGGCTTGGTGAGCAGATAACTGAACGCGGTATAGGTAACGGAATATCATTGATTATATTTGCTGGTATTGCTGCCGGATTACCGAGTGCTATAGGTGGTACGCTCGAATTAGTTAGTACAGGTGCAATGCATTTTCTTGTTGCATTAACGATTTTTATTGCTGCAATGCTTGTTACTGCGTTTGTTGTTTTTGTTGAGCGTGGACAGCGAAAAATTCTAGTTAATTATGCAAAGCGTCAAGTCGGAAAAAAAGTGTATGGTGGGCAAAGTTCTCACTTGCCCTTGAAATTAAATATGGCGGGTGTAATACCGCCAATTTTTGCATCGAGCATTATTCTTTTCCCAGCGACACTCGCTGGTTGGTTCGCAGCTGGAGATTCGATGACGTTGCTTAAAGATATCAGCGCAGCTTTATCGCCGGGCCAACCTTTATATGTGACACTGTATGCTGCAATGATTATCTTTTTCTGTTTCTTTTATACGGCATTGGTTTTTAATCCAAAAGAGACATCT
>JAJFJI010000074.1 GCA_021774205.1 Nitrosomonas sp. | reverse complement strand
TCCAGTAAATTCTGTTCTAAAAATTATGTCTTTTAACAAAAAATTTCTTATTTGTTCGATTGTACTTTTAAGCACAATATTTATTGCGGGCTGTCAAGATAGAATCCATGAGTCGTGGGTGGAGAAGCCGGCCGCGCCTGTCTATGATGACCCTATGGTTTTTGCCAGGATTAACGGCGCAGTACAAGACGACCCGGTGCTGCAGGGTTTGGATATTAGCATCGAAGTAAACGATGGCATGGTATTACTCAGTGGCGAAGTAAACAACCCGGCTCAGGCTGATCAAGTGGTCATGCATTCATGGCGCGTTGATGGGGTAAAAGATGTGAATAATCAAATCAGCTTGAAACAATAGGCGCTTCAGTCAGCTAACTGGTGAGAATCTCCTATTTATGGAGATTCTCAAGCGTTGTTGTGACTGCTAATATTTAGCGCATCAAATACCGCGCAACAACTCATTAATTCCTGTTTTTGAGCGTGTCCTGGCATCGACCTGCTTAACAATCACGGCACAATAAAGGCTGTATTCTTTGTTCGCTGCAGGTAGGTTTCCTGAAACCACGACGGATCCTGGTGGGATGCGGCCATAACTTACTTCACTGGTGACGCGGTTGTATATTTTTGTACTTTGACCAATATAAACACCCATTGAAATCACGGAATTTTCGCCGACAATCACACCTTCTACAATTTCAGAGCGCGCACCGATAAAACAGTTATCTTCGATGATTGTTGGATTTGCTTGAACAGGCTCCAGCACACCACCAATACCAACACCACCGGATAAATGTACATTCTTTCCAATCTGGGCACATGAACCCACGGTTGCCCAAGTATCCACCATGGTGCCTTCATCAACATAAGCACCGATATTGACATAGGACGGCATCAACACGACATTACTGGCAATAAACGAGCCTTTGCGAACTGCCGCAGGCGGCACTACGCGAAACCCCCCGTCACGAAAATCCCGCGAGCTATAATCGGCAAATTTTGAGGGCACCTTGTCAAAATAATTGGAAAAACCACCTTTAATAAAACTATTATCTTCAATCCGGAATGACAACAATACCGCTTTTTTGATCCATTGATGCGTCACCCAATCCCCATCGATTTTTTCCGCCACTCGAAGCTTGCCGCTATCGAGCATATTTAGCACTTGCGTGATGGATTCCTTTAAGTTTGCATCAACATTACGGGGCGTAATTTCAGCTCGGCGGTCAAACGCCTCTTCAATCGTGGTTTGCAATTGTTTCATAATTTTCCTAAATGATAATTTTTTAGATATGACGGAGTACCAGACTTTTTATTCGGTCTATTGCTTCCATACATGGGACTAATGGCGCAACCAAGGCAATACGCACAAAATTTTCACCGGGGTTAATACCACGCACATTCCGAGCTAAGTATGAACCCGGCAAAACGGTAACATTATAATCACGATGAAGTTGTTGTGTGAATTCGAGATCACTGACTGGTGTCTTGGCCCAAAAATAAAATGCCGCATCTGGCATGGATACCGGCAACGTTCCTTCAAGCGATGCAGTCGCTTTGGAAAATTTTTCCCGATACTGCCGACGGTTCTCAGCAACATGTAATTCATCACTCCATGCAGCGGCACTGGCTACCTGCACTGCCGGATTCATTGTACATCCATGATAGGTACGGTAGAGCAGATATTTCTTTAAAATTGCCGCATCACCAGCAACAAAACCTGAGCGTATGCCTGGCACATTGGAACGTTTCGATAGACTACTGAATACCACCAGGCGCGAAAAGTCATTGCGGCCCAGATGATGTGCCGCCTCAAGCGCACCTAGCGGCGGCTTGGTTTCGTCAAAATAAATTTCTGAGTAACATTCGTCCGCGGCAATCACAAAACCGTAACGGTCGGAGAGTGCAAACAGTTGCCGCCATTCATCTATCGACATGACACGGCCAGTTGGGTTACTGGGCGAACAAACATATATTAATTGCGTGCGCGACCAAGTTTCATCGGATAACTGGGAAAAGTCCAGTTCAAAATTATTAGCCGGCAAGGCGTTAATAAAATCCGGGACCGCGCCAGCGAGAAAAGCCGCGCCTTCGTAAATTTGATAAAACGGATTTGGGCAAACAACAACCGGATTTCGAGAAGAGGTATCGATCACTGCTTGCGCAAAAGAAAATAATGCTTCTCTACTGCCATTAACTGGTATAACTTGCGTTTCAGGGTTAATTGCTGGAAGACGATAACGCTGGGTTAACCATGCAGCAATACAATTACGTAGTGATTCCACACCAAGCGTGGCTGGATAACTTGCCACCTTATCAAGGTTATCTGCTATCGCCTGACGGATAAAATCAGGCGTAGCATGCTTAGGTTCGCCAATATGCAAGTCAATACGGCTATGGGCCGAATTCGGTGCAATACCTTCAAACAGTTTACGAAGTTTCTGGAAAGGATAAGGCTGCAGTTTATTCAGATTTGAGTTCATGCCAAAGCAAACATCACATTAAGTCACAGGCTTAGATGCGGAGCAAACGACAAAACAAGACGCCCTTAAGAATATTTAATTAGAATTGAATGAATTATATAGCCCAGTGACACTATTAACCAAACAAAACGACAACAGCCCGCTTCCAATCATCGCATTACTAATCGGCGCGGGTATCTGGGGAATGATATGGCACCCCTACCGTCTCCTGGAACAAGCCGGAATCAGCGGAGAGGCCGCTACCACAATTTCCTATTTCTTTGCTTTATTATTGGGACTAATTCTATTTCGAAAAAGTATCCGATTTTCACTGATATTTAATGGCGAAGCACATTTATTACTCTGGATAGGCTTGTTCGCGGGGTGGGCTAATATTGCCTACATCGTTGGTATTGTATACGGCGAAATTATGCGGGTATTGTTGCTGTTTTATCTTGCGCCTTTATGGACCACTATATTTGCACGCTTGCTGTTGAACGAACGATTAAGCCTACACGGCTATTTGGTAATAGCGCTATCACTTGCTGGTGCGGCAACCATACTTTGGCAACCGGAAAATGCATTTCCACTGCCGTCATCATTTGGTGATTGGATGGGATTATTGGGCGGCTTTATGTTTGCCCTGGTAAATGTACTCATCCGCAAAGATCAACGCCATAATATTCAATTAAAATCGATTACAATCTGGATTGGAATCACATTGGTGGGACTGGTTTGCAGTCAATTTGACAATACACCATTCGTTTTCACAGAAATTTCGATTGGTTCATGGTTAATTTTATTGGGTGTGGGACTCTTGATGTTTCTTTCAAGCGTGGTGCTGCAATTCGGGCTCACCTATACGCCAGCAAATCAAGCAATTATTATCTTATTGTTTGAACTGGTTGTGGCCGCTATAACCGCCTATTTTCTGGCTAATGAAGCCATGACGCTGTCGGAATGGGCTGGCGGTTTAATGATTATTTCAGCAACCCTGTTTTCTACAAAAATGAATCGTGCTTGAAACAAAGAATTATTGCCATGTGATGTCGCTAACTGGCTCACAAAATTATCAGTTAAAAAAATGACCCGCCTTGCGAGTAACGCTAAATTAACTCTTTTTACATTGGCAAGTGGTCGTTCCGGCACAGGTTATCTGGCCGATTTTTTTACCAAGAATGTGAAACATTGCTATAGCACACACGAACCCTATCTAATTCCTGGAAATCCCGTATTGTTTGGTAAACCGATAGACTGGAATACACGCAATCATGATCAAGCACTATTGCCAGTATTAAAACGAAAATGCCATTTTATCGCCAGCTGTAAAGAACCACTGTATTTTGAATCCAACCATGCATTCCTAAAGGCATTTAATCGTCATGCTGGAACTTTGTTGAATAATGCCGGTTTTATTCATCTTGTCCGTCATCCGGCAATGGTTGCCAAAAGTGAATGGTTGCGCGAAAAATTGATACGCAAACTGCATCTCCCTTTTGTGGATTACATCAGTGATAGCGGCGAAC
>JAJFJI010000073.1 GCA_021774205.1 Nitrosomonas sp. | reverse complement strand
TATGTGGCGATTGGATTAAGTATGGCCTATTTCTCTCATGCCCGGAATCTGCCATTGACGATTCGTTCTTCACTAGCGCCAATATTTGGCCGATATTTAAATGGCTTCACTGGGCATATTATTGACATTACTGCAATTATTGCGACGCTTCTGGGCGTTGCAGTGACGATTGGTTATGGTGTAAGTCAACTTGTAACAGGTTTTAATGGTCTTGCTTCACTAGATTGGATGATGTCAACAGGTGAAAACCCGGCGCCAACTAAAGCCGCGCTTCTCCTTGTGTTGGTCATTGTTATGCTGTTATCAACTATTTCTGCTGCGACAGGTGTTGGGCGTGGTGTTAAGTACTTGAGTAATCTTAATTTAGGATTGTCGCTTATATTGTTACTGGTTTTTCTGGTTTTTGGATCATTATTTTTTTCACTTAAGTTGTATGGTATGGCGTTGATTGATTATCTGGTTTCATTGCCCATCTTGTCATTTGAAGTATTCGAGCAAAATACACCGTTAGGCGATTGGCAGGAAAACGGGACGATTCTGTACTGGGCATGGTGGATTGCGTTTGCGCCGTTTGTCGGGCTTTTTCTTGCCCGTATTTCCAGGGGACGTTCTATTCGTGAATTTGTACTGGGTGCAATGCTGGCGCCTGCAGCAATGTGTTTTGTTTGGTTGGTTTTAATAGGTGGCGCTGCTATTAACTTGGAACTAATCGGTGCCGCAGGGGGCAATATCATTGGTGCAGCGCCTTCGGCGCAATTATTTGAAACGCTTGATGTGATGCTTTCCAGTAACATGGCAACCGCAGTCTCAATATTGACCGTCGTGCTTATCCTGACTTTTTTGATTACATCGGCTGACTCAGGTGTGTTGGTGCTTAACACGATAATGGCGGGTGGTAACGTAAATGCACATATCAAGCATCGATTTATTTGGGGATTGATTCTCACCATTGTTATTGGTACTTTGTTGATGGTAGGTGATGGGGGGTTGGAGGCATTGCAAAAAGCCATGATTATCGGCGCATTGCCTTTTTCTATGGTGATGGTACTGATGTGCTTTTCTGTTATTAAGGAAATCACTAATAACAGAAAACGTAACGATTCAGGGTGAAAATTTGGTGGGTGTGATGAATTCTGATCAAACGATGATATTTGTTTGACAAGTGACTATGTCAATAGGTATGGTAACTTTCCTGGGTCTATACTTGGGGGAGGGCTGTAGTGCTCAAGGTGGGCCAACTAAAATCTTGTCGTGTGGTCATCGTCTGGCACGTGAATTATTACGTTTCTTTAGTAAAATGAATTGGAGTGAAAAATGAAAAAAGTAAATTCCTTATTAGTAATTGTTGTAATGTTAGTTTTGGTTGGCTGCGGCAAGACTAATGATTATGCGCCGGCGGCTGACGCCAGTGGTGAGGCGATTTTTGGTGCGGTCTGCACTGAATGTCATACACCGATTAGCCGTGAAGTTGTTATGGTGCTTAGTGAAGGTGTGGCAAATAAAGACGGTATTGTTAAAAAAGTGCAGTCAGGTAGTAGGAGAATGTCTGCATTTCCTAATATTCAGGGCGAAGCTGCAGATCGTTTGGCTGAATACGTTTTAGCCAACAGTCAGACCAAGTAATTGTTGGTTCTTGCCTGGGGATTTTGTTGGATTCTTCAGGCAAGCGTAAACTAAATAATTTTTGACTGGTGTTTGCGTTCGTTGCTTGCGCGCAAGTATTTGTCGAAAACCATACAAATATTCCGCATGAGTATTTTTCCTTTTGGTGTAATTGATATTCCTTCGTCATTTAGCGTTAATAGGCCAGACTTTTCGTATTCGATAAGTGCCGCATATTCCGTCGCGAAATAGTCTTTGAAATCTATTGGAAAGACCGTTTCTATCGATTCAAACAAAAGAACGGAGTTGCAGGTCAGCGTATGCATTACCAGACGTCGCAACAGGTCATCCGCTGTCAATTCTAGGCCGCGTGCGATGGGTAAAATATTCTGCGCCAGTTTGTCATAATAACGACTAAGATCCCGCTCGTTTTGGCTGTATGTTGGACCTATACTTCCAATGGCAGCTACTCCCAGTCCTACTAAATCACTGTCCATGTGCGTCGAGTAGCCTTGAAAATTGTGATAAAGCCTGCCTTGTTGTTGCGCAATTGCGAGTTCATCATTGCTTTTGACAAAATGATTGATCCCAATATGGACATAGCCCGCGTCAGATAGTTGGTTGATGGCTTGTTGTATTATTTCTAGCCGGACTTCAGCAGGCGGTAAATCAGCTGTATTGATATTTCGTTGTGGCTTGAATTTTTCAGGTAAATGCACGTAATTTACTAAAGAAATTCGGTCGGGACGTTCAATAATAATTTTTTTTAGCGTTTCATTAAATTTCTTAACCGTCTGTTTGGGTAATCCGTAAATTATTCTTGTGGTAATTGATTGAAACGCTTCCTGTTGTGCGGCTTGGATAGCGCTAAGCGTTTTGTTTTCGGGTTGAATGCGATGTATTGCTCTCTGTACTTCGCGATCAAAATCCTGTACTTCTATAATAACCGCATTAAAGCCCATTTCCTTTAGCGCAGCCATTGTCTGGCTTGTTATCTGGCGTGGGTCAATTTCTATGGAGTATTCCCCGTCTGCTGACAGATTAAAATAATGATGAATTTCATTTGTTACGCAACGTAATTGACCTTCGTTGAGTAATGTCGGGGTGCCGCCGCCAAAATATATTTGTTCTACGCTCGGATCGTCCTGGAACAGGTGACCTTGCAGTTTTATTTCGCGTAATAGAAAATCAATATATTTTTTTGTGCCAGCGCTGTTTTTTGTAACAATAGGCGCGTAGTTGCAATAAAAACATATGGAATTGCAGAACGGAAAATTGACATAAATTGAAAGGGGTCGACGAATTCCACCGATTTTGCGATTTGTGGCGCTCGCAAGATAGGCGGCGGTATCG
>JAJFJI010000072.1 GCA_021774205.1 Nitrosomonas sp. | reverse complement strand
TAAGGGAAATTAGCGTCAATCACCCTTACTTGAATACAATTTTTTGTATTAAATATGGACTAAGGAATATATGTGGCAGAACTTAAACAAGTATTAATCCCTGATATTGGTGATTTTAAAGACGTGCCAGTTATTGAGGTGCTAGTAAAAGCGGGTGATACCGTCAAGGAAGAAGATTCGCTAGTGTCATTGGAGTCTGATAAGGCCACAATTGAAATTCCTTCGCCTCATGCCGGCCTCATCAAGGAAATGAGTGTTAAACCCGGTGATAAGGTTTCAGAAGGTGATCAGGTTCTGGTAATGGAAGCCGCTGATATAGAAGATGCAGAAAAGAACACCAATACGGCGCCTTTATCGCCATCTCCCGATGCCTTAATAGCATCTGAGCCAGTTGCAGATGCCGAAGAGAAAACACGTCCATTGCCAACGAGTGTCAGAAACGAATCACATTCGCCAACAAGGAATATTCCGGTTGATCAAGTCACCTTTTCCAAAGCGCATGCAAGCCCCTCTATCAGAAGATTTGCGCGTGAGCTGGGTGTGAATCTTGGCTTGATTGCCGGTAGTGGACCAAAGCAACGCATCCTTAAAGAGGATGTGCAAGCATATGTCAAAGCTGAATTATCAAAGTCAAAAGGGGGTGATGGGATGGGTGCGGCACTCAATTTGCTGCCATGGCCTCAAGTAAATTTTGCTAAATTTGGTCCGATTGAGTTAAAGTCACTATCTCGCATAAAACAAATATCTGGTGCAAATTTGCACCGGAATTGGGTCATGATTCCACATGTGACTCAGTTTGATGAGGCCGACATCACGAATCTGGAAGCATTGCGGAAAGAAACCAATGAATCTGTAAAGAAAGATAACGTCAAACTCACCTTATTGGCTTTTTTAATGAAGGCGCTGATCGCAGCACTAAAAAAATTTCCAGAATTTAATGCGTCGTTGGATCAGAATGAGAGCGAAACCAATTTAATTATTAAGAATTATTATCATATCGGTTTTGCCGTGGATACACCCAGCGGCCTGATGGTTCCCGTCATAAAAAATGTTGATCAGAAAGGAGTTATTGATATTGCCAGAGAACTGAATAATCTTTCAGTGTTGGCCAGAGAAGGAAAACTAAAGCCAGGTGACATGCAGGGCGCAAGTTTTACCATTTCTAGTTTAGGTGGCATCGGTGGTATTGGTTTCACACCGATTATCAATGCGCCAGAGGTTGCTATTCTGGGTGTTTCCCGCGCCAGTTTGAAACCAATTTATCGGGATAACCAGCTTAATCCACGTCTCATGCTACCACTATCACTGTCTTATGATCACCGGGTAATCGATGGCGCATCAGCTGCGCGTTTCACGACACATTTGGCAAATGTGTTGACTGATATGCGTTTGGCATTATTTTGAGCCTATTATTGGAGTTGGGATTTTGTAATAAATTTATTGTTTTTCATTCTCTAATTGAGTAAATTCATGCTGGCGGTTGATAAAACAGATTATTCTCTGGTCGGGATTTATGGTGGCACATTTGATCCGATCCACTATGGACATTTACGGATAGCCGAAGAATTTATCGACGTGATTGATCTTTGCAAATTATGTTTTATTCCTTCAGGTTCACCCCGTTTGCGTCAAGCACCGGGCGCTTCAAAGTATCACCGTGTCGCAATGTTGCGCGCTGCAATTCAGGACAATGTAAAATTTATACTGGATGAGCGAGAGATTCATCGCCCAGGTGAAAGCCGTAGTGTGGTAACGTTACGCGAGTTGAGACGTGAATTTGCGGAAAATTTTGCGCTATGTTTTTTGATGGGAGTGGATGTTTTCTTGAAATTTGCTGAATGGTATTGCTGGCAAGAATTATTCGAATTATGTCATATCGTGATTGTTGGTCGGCCTGGTTATATTTCTACAATGAATAATATCGGCTTGCCACAGGAATTGGCGCAAGAAGTTATACATCGCCAGGCATCGCACGTCAGTGAGCTTAAGCGTGCATCTAATGGACTCGTTTTGACGGTCACCACCACCATGCTGGATATTTCCGCGACAGCTATCCGCGCTAATATTGCAAACAAGAAAAGTAACCGCTATCTATTGCCTGACACGGTGCTTGAGTATATTGAAACAAATCACTTATACTTTCCGAAAATAAGAATTTGACACGTTACAATAATATTTCCTGCAATGCTTAGCAGGAATATTCTGTATTTTTTATGACACCCTTGTCAAGGGCGTTGCTTTGGTTAAACAGAATTAGAATGGAATCTACCAAGTTGATTAAAACGGTTGTTGCTGCACTAGAAGAAATCAAAGCT
Organism: Nitrosomonas sp.; assembly: GCA_021774205.1. Classification (GTDB taxonomy): domain Bacteria; phylum Pseudomonadota; class Gammaproteobacteria; order Burkholderiales; family Nitrosomonadaceae; genus Nitrosomonas. Next base: position 3,785 of record JAJFJI010000072.1, on the reverse strand, counting down.
TATGATATAGAAGTTTTCGAAGTTTCTGGGATAACGGCATTGTTTGACTATATTATTATTGCCAGTGCGGATTCCAATCGGCAAACAAGAGCACTAGCAAATAATGTGCAGGAAAAAATAAAAGCTGCTGGTGGGCGGGTATATAGCCAAGAAGGTGAGCAAAGTGGAGAATGGCTATTGGTCGATTTGGGTGATGCCATCGTTCATATCATGCTACCCGCTGTGCGTGATTATTATAACTTGGAAGCATTATGGGATGAAGCCAAGACAGTTATCGATACAGCAAATTAATAGCAAATATAATAAATAACTCAGTTAAGCATATCTTTCCTTGAATACAACGCTTCGCTATCAACCGGGTTAGGCATTCAATTGTCATGAAGATATTTATCTTGGCTGTTGGCAACAAAATGCCGGATTGGGTGGAAGCAGGATTCACTGAATATATTAAACGTATGCCCTATGAATTACCCATCGAACTGATTGACATCAAACCAGAAAAACGTGGAACTGGTAAGAATACTGAACAAATATTATCTTTAGAGAGCGCTCGTATTAATGCGGCATTTCCACCAGGATGTCGTACAATTGTATTGGATGAGCATGGTAAACAATGGTCGACCATTAAGTTTGCCAATGTAGTGACTGCGTGGATGGGAGAGGGTAGAGATATTGCATTTGTTATTGGTGGTGCGGATGGACTGCACCAAGATTTCAAGAATAATAGCAATGAAATCATAGCATTATCAACGATGACGTTGCCGCATGCATTGGTGCGTGTATTGCTGGCTGAGCAGTTGTATCGCGTTGCGTCGATAATTAAGCGACATCCCTATCATCGAGTTTAATATGGCATATTGCAGATTAGGTCATAAATTAGGTCTTTATCATACTGCCTTAACCATGAGATAACATTAAAATCAATATATTGTGATTGAAAGGTGGCGTCTAGAATGATTGTATCGGAAAACCAAATATATCTTGCTTCACGTAGTCTTCGCAGGCGTGAGCTGCTGAAACAAATAGGTGTAAATTATAAGATATTACTGATGCGAGAAACACTTTCTCGGCCAGCAGATATTGATGAAACGCCGCTACCTGATGAATCCCCGACAGACTACATTTATCGAATCGTTCACACTAAAGCTGAGCAAGGATGGATACGTCTAAAGCAGCGCAGATTGCCGCTGATGCCTGTGTTGGTTGCGGATACAGTCGTTACCATCGATGGGTGCATTCTAGGCAAACCTAGAGATCTTGTCCATGCAGAAGAAATGTTGAAAACACTTTCTGGGCATACTCACCAGGTTCTGACAGCGATAGCAGTTGTGGTTCAGGATAAAATACAAATTCGTCTTTCTACAACCATGGTACGGTTTCGTGAAATTGGTCGGCGTGAAATCCGTGCATGTCTTGCAGACAGTAAGATACTGGACATGGCAGGTGCTTATGCAATACAGGGAATCGCTGCCGCTTTCATCGTCGAGATTTCTGGCAGTTATAGCGGTGTCATGGGGCTGCCACTCTTTGAAACAGCACAGGTATTAGAAGAATCAGGGGTTACTTTATTTCTCTAAACGGTGTTGGTAATAGAAAAATTTTCAATATTGATTATCAGATCACTGATGATAGATTGTCTGCGAAGTTATTAATGACCCCTTTTCTATGGATAATGAAATTTTAATCAATACAACGCCACAAGAAACCCGTGTGGCTATTATAGAGCAGGGTGTAACTCAAGAATTGCATATTGAACGCACTAGCAGTCGCGGCATTGTTGGAGATATATATAGTGGTCGTGTCAGTCGGGTATTGCCAGGGATGCAATCCGCATTCATCAACATCGGCCTAGAACGCGCAGCTTTTTTACATGTGGCGGATATTTGGGAGTTCAATCAGAGTGGTGATTCAGCCAAACCTATTGAAAAGATACTTTATGAAGGAAATAATGTACTGGTTCAAGTAATTAAAGATGCGATTGGTACTAAGGGTGCAAGACTATCAACTCAGATAAGTTTAGCGGGACGCATGTTGGTTTATCTGCCACAAGAATCACATATTGGTATTTCGCTGCGTATTGAAAACGGAGATGAACGGGAATTATTGCGAGAAAAACTGCAGCAGGTAATACCTATTGATGAGAAAGGTGGTTATATTATCCGTACGATGGCTGAGGCAGCGGAGGAATGTGATTTACAAGCAGATATCAGATATCTTCATAAGCTATGGCATGATATTCAGGAAAAATCATTAACGATTGCTTCTCCAGCGTTACTTTATCAAGATTTGGATCTCAGCCATCGCGTATTACGGGATGCTGCAAATGATGATACGACGCGAATATTGGTGGACTCTCGTGAAAATTTTCAAAAACTGAAGAATTTTGCTGAAAATTTTATGCCGAATATTGTAGAACGGTTGGATCGTTATGCGGGAGAACGACCCCTATTTGATTTATACGGCGTTGAGAGCGAGATTGAGAAGTCGCTGGCAAAACGGGTAGATTTAAAATCTGGCGGATACCTTATTATCGACCAAACCGAAGCATTGACGACTATGGATGTAAATACGGGTGGTTTTATTGGGGTGCGAAATTTCGACGAAACAATTTTTAAGACCAACCTGGAAGCGGCACAAGTAATTGCGCGTCAATTACGTTTGCGAAATCTGGGTGGCATTATCATTATCGATTTTATCGATATGGATAATGAAGAACACAAAAATGCTGTTTTGACGGAATTTAAGAAAACATTAACGAGAGATCGTACACGTATGACAGTCAATGGTTTTACCGCCCTGGGGTTGGTTGAGATGACACGGAAACGCACCCGTGAAAGTCTTGCGCAAATCTTGTGTGAGTCTTGTCCTACCTGTCAGGGACGTAGTGAAATCAGAACTGCACAAACAATTTGTTATGAGATACTACGTGAACTATTGCGGGAATCTCGCCAGTTTGACGCCAATGAATTCAGAATTCTTGCCTCGCAACCTGTTATAGATTTGTTTCTAGACGAAGAATCCCAAAGTTTAGCTCAACTAGGGGATTTTATTGCCAAGCCAATTAGTCTTCAAGTCGAGGAATCCTATACACAAGAACAATATGATGTCGTTTTGATGTGAATGCGTCTTTCAACGAGTATTCCGTCAAGTTAGTGTTAGTGGGTTCAGCGATCCGAGAAGTGGTTGATCGTTAGGTACGCCTCGCTGGGAATGGCTGGCTCTTGGCCCCCTCTGAGTCCTAATGCGGCCTGCAGCGTTTTCGTTTCCATTGTTACAGCGCACATCCAACAGCCTTCCGCTACTTCTGATCGCATGGCCGGCTTCTCCAATTTGGCAGGCGTAGACGTGGTAAATTTAAATTTTGTGGTAACTATTCAGCCTATCCCTAACATCTGCCATTTCGGTGTTACAAAATGATCATTTGCACGTGTAAACTCACATTTCTCGCCTTGAACTGACGAGTTTTATGGACAAACTGAACAGTTACTACGATGGTCTGAATAGTTTCATTCTGTGGAGGTTATGCGATGCGTAGTCTTTATTTTATCTGTCTTCTGATATTAATCAATATCAACACGTCATTTGCACAATGGCCGCAAATTCAACTTAATCAGGTGATCGATGGTATCGAACGGCCAGTCCTAGCCACTCATGCAGGGGATAATAGCGGGCGTCTGTTCATTGTTGAGCAAAGCGGGAAAATTCGTATTTTTAGTAATGGTGTATTGCTAACGGCACCCTTTCTCGATATCTCCGGCCGTATTCGATGCTGCGGTGAATCTGGT
>JAJFJI010000071.1 GCA_021774205.1 Nitrosomonas sp. | reverse complement strand
ATCGCGAATTTGCGCATCACCCGCATTCAATACCAAGACGTCTTGAGCCGCTTTAGCCGCCTCAAGGATGAAAAAGTCACCACCCTTACCACCCGTAATAATATCTCCCTGGCTGCTTCCAACATATACATCTCTACCACTAGAGCCAGTGTAGGTAACACTTTGTGCATGCTCTACAAAGTTTATCGTTATATTACCCGTTGAACCGCCTGCATTAATCGCGGACACCTTGCCAATGGTCATCTCGTCCATCGTGCTGGCATTCGTTTCTAGGTCAACGTTACCATTACCGATGATTGTTATGACATCTGCATCAGGCGCAATGAATCTTACTGCTAACTCAGCCGATGATAAAATGATGAGACTCTCAATACCGTTCGCTATGATTTCACGGGCATTGACATCGCCTGTTGCATTAAGTGTAAATGATTCGGCATTGCCACCAGCAAAGGTGCCAGCCGCATCCAGTGGTGTCACCGAAAAACCAGAACCAATATCTAATGGTCCGACGATATTGACTGTAAAAGCATCTGGAACACCAATTGCACCAACGGGGCCAGGTAAAGGAGCATTCAGTGTTACAGGGCTGGCATTCACATCAAAGAGAATTTTTTCAGCCACCAAATAGTCAATAGCTTGCTGTTGTGTCCACAAACTAGAACCATTAACATTAAACATCGGTGCTTGCAACGTTTCCAAGTTTTGTGAAAAAATGGCTGCAGAATGGGCATCTGCAACCGCTATCTTATTTTTAAACAAATTAGCTGTTTGAGTAAATGCTGCGGGAACCGCAGGCCCTAACAAAAAAGATGTTGCTTGAACAGCAATCGCACCGAATCCGACATTTGCATTGATACTACTGGTAAAAAATGCTTCAGCTTGTGATGCTGTGCTGCCAGCCACGCCATCTGCAACCAGACCATAATGACTCATCATTTCCGTAACCTGCGCAGCTGTGGTCGTTTTGCCGCCCATAATGCCGATGGTAAATGCAGGGGTAGTCGCTATTGTATCCGCCAATTGCGCTACAGTTGTTCCACCTTCAATTAGCGTAGTTAAATCTCTTAGAAATTCGTTACCCGGAGACGCGTTAAAAAGACCTGTAACAACTCCTAAAATGTCATTTTTTTGTGCACTTGTAATAGGCATAAAAGTTCCTCAGTAAAATTAATAAATTCTAAATTCGTAAAATCAAGTAAGTTATCTGCAATTATAAAATCCAAGCAAAGCAAAAAAAAGAGAGATCTGCCCTCTTTATATGGGCTATTTATCCTAATTCAATTACTAGATTATAAGACATTTGTCCTAATATTATTAATGGAAATAGAAATTTCCTCAAAAAATTCGTATCAATACATAACCTCTTAAAATAACTGTGAGTCACACACTGATTGATTAAGGACAAGACAAAGATATAGCGCAAAAATTGCGAATTATTCGCAGATGTTTTCTTTGGGTTAATAATACCCAACCATTCAAGAATGATATTATATCCAGTGAAAACTTTTCCAAATAATCTATCTTTAATACTTATCATTATATGCGATCACTTATGATAATAAGAATAATAATCATTTCTTAAGTAGCTCAAAAAGTGTTTGGGATTTTAACGATATCCCATAATCTTAGAAAAGATTAGTTTACTTACCCACTTTGTCTTGTTAACACTAAGATACTTATATCAAAATTGGATCATTCTGTCCACATATTTTGAACGGGAAGTGCACATAGCGCACGAAAGTAATCCACTACATAAGTAGCCTTATGCTTCATGCCATGACTTACTCATACCTTTATACCTGCTTTTGAGAGTGCATCAGTCATTGCTTCTCCTACCTCGTAATAAAACGTTTTATCATCAATGACTCCCTTTAACGTAAGCTCCACTTCTATGTTGGGATAATCTTTTAATGCTATTGTTTCGTTAATTTCACCATTCAATTCGAACCGTCTATTTATTTGGGGAAAATCACCAAGCTTTTGGCCAACCAATGCCTCATATAGTTCGCAACCAAAATCATTATAAGGATATTTTTTTCTGTCACTTGACGTATCAATCTTACAAGGAAGGTTTCTAAAGATAATCTGTACATCTTTAGAGCACCCTATAATTTCAGAAAGATAGCAAATTTTCCATTCTTTTGTTTTAAACATAACTGGGCTAGGTCGATTGTGAAATCAATCGAACCTCATTTAATGTGAATTGTTATTCTTATTCCAATTGGCAACGGAATTATACTTCTCCAGTTCAGATGCCAAGTGCATATCAACCTTAAATATAAAGCAATATTGGTGCCGCAATTATTTATCCAATAAAATCGGATAATTACAGCATCCTTATCAAACCCAAGAAGTTAAATTGTCGTTGCTTACTGACAGGCAGGCGATTGTTTATAGCAACAGATTGTTTCTACATTATTTATTTTGTATAAACAAGGAGACAACAAAGAAGAAGTTTGGTGAAGCATTAAACAAAAACATCCAATGCAAAGATATCTAACCGATCAACTAGCGTCGCTTATCGGCAATAACAAGGAACTACGGGAATATTGTCGCAAAAAGAAACGTAACCATTCAGCTTATCCTTAAATATTTGCCATTTCGGCGTTACAAAATAATTATGGTCATGTGTAAACTCATATTTTGCGGCTTGAAAGGACGAATTTTATGGGTAGTTACTGCGATGGCCTGAATAGCAACTCAGCCCGCTGCGCGGTCACAAATCTGAGAATAGCTTGCTTCCTAAATGAGACATAAAAACACTAGTTTTTGCGATACACAGAAAACTTATTATCTGATAGTTGAGTTTTAAGTTATTCAACAGTTAAAAAAACAGTGTCAAAAAAGAAGCATCATTTTCTTTGACAAACCAGACTTAATTGTCGGTACTTACGCCAAGCTGCACGCAAAGATTGTCGACAATTTTACGTAACATGCGGACTTCAGCCTCAAGTCTGGCAACATCAACCTTAAGCTCAATAAGTTCATTGGCAGCCATCATTTCAGTGGCATTAGTTTCTAATGATACCGATTCGATTGGCTGGTCTAACACCGGCACATCAGAAAGCAAATGTATCCAGCGATTCTCGCGCATACCTGGCTGGCGTGGCAGCTCCTTGACCAACGCACCCAGCGCACGCTCAGCCAACTCCCTCAAAAAACTCTCTACCGACGATATATCGGCAAATCGATACAATCTCTCACTGTTGGTGCGTAACTCACCGGCCGTTTGCGGTCCACGCAACATCAGTGTCGCAAGCAACACCATCGATTGCTCCGGAATACGCAATACCGCCTGAATATTATGTTCA
>JAJFJI010000008.1 GCA_021774205.1 Nitrosomonas sp. | reverse complement strand
CAATTCTGGGGATACTTCAATGGCGCCAGTTTCATCCCGGCCTGGACCAATTTTACTGATGACAGTGTTGATTCCTATGATGCTTCACCTGGTATTCGCAGCATTGCTCAATTCTCGTTAGATTATCCCCAGCTGCATTCTGTTTCCCTGCCGGCGTTGGATACGAATCAAGATTATTATTCATCGCTATTATTGTTGCTCACTAAGCTCATGATTCAGGAGCGCATGCCTTGAGCCCAGGTAGATTATTCAAACAACTGGCACTAATGGTTTGGGGGTTTGGTCTATTTTTTCCTTACCTAACTGCAGCCGAACCTGTCGCTCAGCAAAACTATTATTCAATTCAGCTGCTCTCTGGGGAGCCTGAGATGATTAAAAATGCATGGCAGAAAGTGCATGAATTGCCCTATGTGCGTATTGAGAAACATACCGGGCAGCATATGCTTCGAGTTGGGTTTTGGAATAATAAGAAACCAGCCAGGAAACAGCTGGCTCTAATAAGAAACAATTTCTCCGATGCCTTCATACTTCAGGTTAAGTTCGAACCGAACAAAATAGTGCAGGGGTGGACTACAAATACCAGAAAAAAAAACACTAGTGATATAACAGAGGGACGTGTTAAACCATTACCCTTGCCATCTAATCTTGTCTTACGGCAGGAATATTCGCGGCCCGAGATTCTTGCTTTTAGAGATAGGCATGAAATATGGTTTGAAAACGCATTGATTAAGCCCGTAAAAAAACCCTTCTTTCCAAGTCGCCCTGTTGCTACTGAACCTGTTAAAAAACAAAAAGCAATGCCGAATGAAGCACCATTATGGCGGTTATATAAAGAAGAAAAATATGATGTGTTGCAAGCAGAAATTATTCGAATTCGCGGTAATTATCCAAACTGGCACCCACCACAAAAATTACTCAATCTTCTGCTGCAAGGAAAAATTGCGCAAAAAATTAACCAGTCAATCAGAGAAAATGATGCTGCCATGCTTATACATATGGCGGAATTATATCCTGACGTCTTTACCTGCACCCGCATTGATTGGGCCTGGGCTTTGGCTGATGCACGAGCTGCTCTGAAACAAACATCCTCCCTTATTCTCGGTTTACATCGGCTTATTCCTGTTTGTAGCGAACAAGAGCGTTTGGCAACACTTTATAAGGCTAGGTATTGGCTGGATGCTGACAAATGGGAAAAGCTACTCGAACGCGAGGCGAAGGCGTATCGCACATCACAAGGTGAAAACAAGTTTCAGAACCTACGCTACAGCTACCAATGCGAAAAATTATTAGCAGCATATCAGGCAAATGACCCAATTGAATTTCGCGCACTATTATCGCAGCTTGAGAGCGAAATAGAACGTTATCGCGACGTTCACACCGCTTTATTGGGTGGGTGGCATTACTACAATGCGCAAGAAATGGCTGCTGCCGAGACATGGTTTACCAAGGCATTGGCTTGGGATCCGAACCAGCGCGATGCACTTCATGGTTTGTCGTTAAGTGCTATGCAAGATGGGCGATTCGACGATGCTCAGTATTTTGCCCGCAAACTGCCTACGAGTAGCGAGGTTAGGCAGAATATACTAAGTGACACAAATGTAAGTACTGATTTTCCCTCGGTGCCGGATACTAAGTCAATCGCACTAGCTGGGGGAGAATTAAATCCGGGTAACTCGTTTGCTTATGTGGGTGCAATTTTGCCGCTTTCGAGTCGATTTGGAGATGGGTTTTTGCAGCGTTATTGGGTTGATCGCTTAACCTATTCTTTTGATGATAATGGGCGCAAAATTAATGCGGAACAATGGGGTGCTGAGGTATTGTTTGGTTATCGTAAACCCTATAGGCAGGGATGGTGGGCGGCATATGTCGGACCTGCATACCGTAATATACAATTTTCGCCTAATGTTGCAAATATTAGTAATCGTGGTAGTGCGTTTCGCGGAAAAATTCAGTTAGAAGGGGAGCAAATCCTGAGTGATACCTGGCGTGTAAACGCCATCGCCAGTTATGTCACGGGACAACATAACTATTGGGTAAGGGGCCGTTTACTCCATACTTTAAATAATCGTATTTTTATCGGCCCAGAAGTAATTACCCTTGGCGACACAAATTTTAAAATTGTGCAGCTTGGCTGGGCTATTTTGGCAGCCGAAGTCTTGCCTAAAACAGATGTTGGCGTTAAGTTTGGTGTAAGAAAAGCAAAAGGTCTGAGCGCGACCGGCTACATTGGCATTGAACTAGGGCGTTCTTTCTAGATGTTAATGAAATGGTAGGCTGACTTTTTTCTGGCCTGTCCACGTTGAAAAGAAAGCGTGCTATTTGGTAACTATTAACCCTAGTTCTGTTATATAAATCAGTCACTAATTGCCATTGTTTGACCTTTCGGGCCATATAGGGAAACAGTTCCTGCCGCACTTTGCAGGGCAGCAAGTGCTTGCTGAGATTGTTGTAGTCGTGTTGTAATTATTGTTCCGTTTGTTTGGTTTAGTTGTTTAGCCGTCTTTGCTAGCTGTAACAAGTCAGTCCAGATAGTGCCGGTTGCGGTATTGTTATCTTCTGATATCAAAAGATTATTGATGCATTTTGTGTCTAGCGAAAGACCTTTAGCGGCTAAATACTGATCCCGTTTATTACCAAAATCGGCCAGTTTTTTTGTGATATGAGTTTTTTGTGAGGCAAAGTAATCCAAATCCTCAATATTTCCATGGACTAGGGCATTTTGTTCTTTTTCAAGGATATCTATAAAAGTCTTGATTGCATCCTGCTCAAGTTGTAAATTAGCCACAAATTCGGCATGATGCTGCTTCTGTTTCATCAGACATTACCTTTCTTCGACTGGATAAGTTCTCTTGCCGTTTCCAACAAACGATCGG
>JAJFJI010000070.1 GCA_021774205.1 Nitrosomonas sp. | reverse complement strand
CTCGTGCCCGCACTCTACGCACTATGGTTTCGGCTGGGAAAACAATAACACAACCGAATTTCTCAATTTGTGTTAACACACTGCACGAACACGTGCATGCTGAAGTGGAGGAGCTGTCATGCTTGGTGGAGTAATATATACGCCACGTTTATTCAACGGTATTTTTATCGGGTGAATTATTATTATCTTGCATACAGTTTTTAACTGAACTGAACTGAACTGAACTGAACTCGAACTCCAAGAAATACTGTAAATAATAAAAGTGTTATGAGTCAGCCATTTATCCCTGCTTATCTTAAGCTACTCAAGAGTGATGAATTATCGTTGCTTGTTGAACAAGCGTATCAACATCTTGAAGATTGTGATCTGTGCGCACGCTTTTGCCATATCAATCGGAGACTAACAATTAAGGGCGCCGTATGTCATATGGGTGAGCATGCAACGATAAATAGTTTTGGTGCCCACTATGGTGAAGAAGATCCATTGCGTGGATGACAGGGTTCCGGAACGGTTTTTTTCAGTATGTGCAGCCTACGCTGTGTATTTTGCCAAAACTGGGAGATTAGCCAAAAAGGACTGGGCCGTGAAGTAGAATCCAAAGAATTGGCCGATATGATGCTATCGCTGCAAGCGCAAGGCTGTCACACCCTCAACTTTGTTACCCCGAGTCATGTCGTAGCACAAATTATCGCGGGTGTTAACATTGCTGCACAAAAGGGATTATATATACCATTAACCAATAATTCGGGAGGTTATGATAGCCCCGAAGCATTAGCGTTACTGCATGATATAATTGATATATATGCCAGATATGAAATACAGCAACTCACATATCGTGCGCAAATATTGCAAAGCGCGTGATTATGTCGAGGTGAACTTTACAGCGGTCAAGGAAATGCATCAGCAGTTAGGCGACCTTCAACTAGACGAAAACGGTGAAAACGGTATTGCACAACGTAGTTTACTGGTCCGTCATTTAGCTGCCGGGTGAATTTGCTGGGACAGAAGCTGTTGTGGCTTTTCTCGTCAATGACATTTCGACAAATACTTATCTCTGATGTGATTCAATAGATCTGGACAGCTTACTTGTTCTCTATATTAGGTTTCATAGGTTCTTGACGAATATTTGTATCAGTGTTAGCGTTGTGCAAGTAGTTCTTTTATGTGTAGCTACTTAGTACTTAATATGGTTGACAATATTTTAAACTTTAATATGTTCTGAATAAGGATGAACTCATGGTTAAGAAAATCGCGGGCTTTGTTATTTTGTCAAGTTCACTCGTTCTTAGTGGGTGTGCCGGTATGGGTTCTATTGGCGGAAGTGCTGTGCCGGGAGGATTATATTCTAAATCGAAGCTCGCTGTTTCTGGCGTGCCGGGTCCCGACACTAGCACGGGTGAAGCATGTGCAACATCGATTTTAGGTTTGATCGCTACCGGTGATGCTAGTGTTTCCGCAGCTATGACTAATGGTGGAATCACTGATGTTTCGACCGTAGATTATAAAATTGAAAACTTTTTAGGTCTTTATGCGACTTATTGTACAGTTGTTAAGGGAAGTTAATTGTTGTTCAAAAGAGGACTCCTAGTAAAACTACAAAAACTGACCTAAGAATCAGGTTGTTTATTACGTTATGCTCAAGATCCGCGATTGCGGATCTTTTTTATTTAATTTCAAAAGAGTCAAAAGGATAGAGTAAAGAACTGGCTTCCGGTTACCGTTAGGAATAACATATCTGTTTTCTGCCCCTTTTTGTTTGGTGGTGTCTCAACAGCCATTCCATAATTAACTTCACCAGCTCTTTCTCATCAAACCGTGCGTGCGGTACTATCTGCTCACGGCTTTTCCGATGTTCTTCACACCGAGGTATCTCAACCGGATGGATCAGCATTACCCCTGTTATCTTCCAGTGAAAATCCACCCTTGGACAAACCACTTGCATCACAAGAAATATCAACAAGCCTTGGCAGTTACTAAAAATATAGCTTTTTGCGACTTGATCATCGTCAGGAAAGATGTCCAAACCTTGTTCCCTGGTAGTTACAACTGTAATATTTACGTTCAAGTATACTAGGCGCGTATGGCGAAGCGTTACGCGCTTGGTAAAATGAAGTGTTTTCCATAGAGACATTGGCAGCCTTATTCAGCAAGCAGGTAGCAGGAGATCAAAGCCGGAAAACACACTAGGAACAAGTTAAGCATTCCAATAGAATACGATTTGAGTTATAACCAGACTACTTTCTTTGCAATATCCCTATAAATTAGCAAGATTCTAAGATGTATCAACGCTTGTGTGTCGTTCTCAACATTTCTTCTCGTGAGCTCGTGCAGTATTATGAAGGCACTGTTGATTTGGTTGTAGCGACGACGACTGATGGTCGCATCATAAAATTTCCAGCCAATATTCTGCGTTCAGTCGTGCAAAGTAATGGCGTACATGGCACGTTTGAACTGGTCTTCAACGAACATTTTAAATTTGTATCGATCAGTCGTATTGATGATTAATGATTGCGAAACCAATCCCTACTTTCATTACCAGAAAACGTGCGTTAAACTTTCTATTCAACAAATTTCGCGAAATGCGCTTTTAGCATCCTATTCCATAAAGATAAAATAAATGGCTCAATATGTAATGTCCATGCTCCGCGTGAGCAAGATCGTCCCCCCCAAGCGTCAAATTATTAAGGATATTTCGCTCAGTTTTTTCCCCGGTGCGAAGATCGGCCTACTGGGGCTGAACGGTTCCGGTAAATCAACAGTGCTGCGCATCATGGCAGACGCGGATAAGGAATACGATGGTGAGGTGCAGCGCTTAGCGAACATCCGCATTGGCTACTTGCCACAGGAACCGCAACTGAATCCCGCGCACACCGTCCGTCAGGAAGTTGAAGAAGGTTTGGGTGAAGTGATGCAAGCGCAGAAGAAACTGGACGAAGTATATGCGGCGTATGCCGAAGAGGATGCAGACTTTGATGCCCTTGCTACCGAGCAAGCACGTCTGGAAGCGATTATTGCCACTACTGGCAGCGATACCGAACATCAGATGGAAATTGCAGCCGATGCGCTACGCTTGCCGCCATGGGATGTGGCCATTAAGCATCTATCAGGGGGAGAAAAGCGCCGCGTTGCATTGTGTAAACTTTTGCTTGAGAAACCCGATATGCTGCTGCTGGATGAACCGACCAACCATCTTGATGCTGAATCAGTGGAATGGCTCGAACAATTCCTGGTGCGTTTTCCTGGTACCGTGGTGGCGGTGACACATGATCGCTATTTTCTCGATAATGCTGCCGAGTGGATACTCGAACTTGACCGTGGCCATGGTATCCCATGGAAGGGCAACTATTCGAGTTGGTTAGAGCAGAAGGAGGCGCGCCTGGAGCAAGAAAATAAACAAATTGACGCACATATGAAGTCGATGAAGCAGGAATTGGAATGGGTGCGGCAAAACCCGAAAGGACGTCAGGCAAAATCTAAAGCACGTCTTACCCGCTTCGAGGAACTTAATTCGCAGGAATACCAGAAACGTAACGAGACACAGGAAATTTTTATTCCGGTTGGTGAGCGACTGGGTAATGAAGTCATCGAGTTTGATAATGTTTCTAAAGCGTACGGTGACCGGTTGTTGATCGACAACCTCAGCTTCAAGGTGCCGCCAGGTGCTATCGTTGGTATTATTGGCCCGAATGGTGCTGGGAAATCCACGCTGTTTAAATTGATAATTGACAAGGAACAAACAGATTCTGGTGAGGTGAAAATTGGTTCTACCGTCAAGATTGCGCATGTTGATCAGGCACGTGATGTGCTGGAGAACGACAAGACTGTGTTCGATGCGATCTCCGGCGGCAATGATATTCTGACTGTGGGTAAATATACAATTCCGGCGCGCGCCTATCTTGGTCGTTTCAACTTCAAGGGTGGTGATCAGCAAAAGATTGTTGGCCAGCTTTCTGGTGGTGAACGCGGACGTCTGCATTTGGCTCAGACACTGATTTCGGGGGGTAATGTGTTGTTGCTGGATGAACCCTCTAATGATCTTGATGTGGAAACATTGCGCGCGTTGGAAGATGCTGCGTTGGAATTCGCTGGCTGTGTGATGGTTATTTCTCACGACCGCTGGTTCCTCGACCGTATTGCCACACATATCCTTGCGGCAGAAGGGGATTCGCAATGGACATTCTTCAATGGTAACTATCAGGAATATGAAGCGGATAAGAAGAAACGCTTAGGTGAAGAAGGTGCAAAACCGAAGCGGATCCGGTATAAGCCGATCAGCCGTTAATTCTTATCCAATGTAAAATGAAATCATTTAGCATAACCTTATGGTTATTTAGATTTTTGCTGCTTGATTTTTCAATAAAGGAAATATGCGCGTTTATACGTATGAATGAGTATGTTTGGTTCAGTTATAGCATCAAACAGTCGTCAGTTTAGATACTAGTACGCCTTCAGCTTGATATTTGCGGCTATAGCGATCACAAGATGTTTCGGGCGTAGCACGTGGACAATGGTTATTCCATTGCCTGTGAGATCTGCCTTGCCAGCAACACTGAAAAGCTAACGGTATCCGTAAATATTGAGCTGAAGGCGTATTACCTATAAATAAAAAATTAAAAACAGAATTATGATTGGAATCTTGATTATCTCTCACGAGAATCTGGGGGGCAGTTTAATCCAGTGCGCTACCCATGTCATCGGTAAAAAATTACAGAATGTGATGTTTTTGAGTGTATTTGCGCATGACAACCCAGATGATGCTGTTGTAAACGCGCGAGAATTGGTTAGTCAAATCGATATGGGCGATGGCGTATTGGTGTTAAGCGATATTTATGGCGCTACCCCATGTAATATTGCCTGTCAATTGATTATGCCCGGCAAGGTGGAATGTCTGGCTGGCGTTAATTTGCCTATGCTGATACGGGCGCTGACTTATCGCAATCAGCCGCTTGCCGTTATGATGGATAAGGCAATCAATGGCGGGAAGGATGGTATTTTACATGTCCGTTTGGAATCATGCGATGCAGGTTAAAGAGGTAGAAATAATCAATAAGTTAGGATTGCATGCGCGCGCATCAGCCAAACTCACTAAGCTGGCTAGTCAATTTAGTAGCGAGGTATGGCTGACGCGAAATAATCGCAGGGTTAACGCAAAGAGTATCATGGGTGTGATGACACTGGCGGCGAATAAGGGTGTAAAGATTAGAATAGAAACTACCGGAGAGGATGAAACCGAGGCCATGGTGGCTTTAGTGGCGCTAATTGAAGATTGTTTTGGAGAAGGTGGATGAGCTTCATACTGCACGGTGTTGGCGTATCGGATGGCATTGCTATTGGGCATGCACACCTTGCTAAACCGACTGCGCTGGAGGCTGCGCATTATCTGATACCAAGAAACCAAATTGATAGGGAAATAACGCGACTTAGCAATGCGTTTTCTGTAGTACGTAAGGAACTGGAAACACTGCAAGCTTCCGCTACCGATGGCCCTGCTTTTGCGGAATTCAGCGCATTTTTGGAGTTGCATCATATGATTTTGGATGACCCAATGCTTTCGGAGGCAGCTAGCAATTGTATTGCTCAAACTCATTGTAACGCTGAATGGGCCATTACGCAGCAGATGGAAGTGTTGCTGGCGCAGTTTGAAGAAATCGATGATGCTTATTTGCGAGAGCGTAAAACTGACGTGATTCAGGTTGTAGAGCGGGTACTCAAGGCCTTGCTGGGACATCCTGGCTATATTCCGCCACCGGTAAAGCATGTGGGTGACAACATCCTGGTTACGCATGATTTAAGCCCAGCTGATGTGATGCAGTATAAACAACATCGATTTACCGCATTTCTTACTGATCTCGGTAGTCCAACCTCCCATACAGCAATTGTTGCACGTAGTCTTAACATTCCTTCCGTTGTGGCCCTGCATCATGCGCATCAGATTATTCTCGAAAATGATTATTTGATTGTGGATGGTAGTCAGAATATTGTCATTGTTAATCCTGACAAGTATGTGTTATCCGAGTACCGGTTGCGGAAAAGTCAGCTGGAGTTGGAAAAACGTAAGCTGAAGCGAATTAAATCTATTGCAACCATGACGCTCGATGGTACGCCGGTTGAGTTGCATGCTAATATCGAGCTGCCTCAGGATGTTGAACAAGTAAAAGAAAGTGGTGCCGATGGCGTCGGTCTGTTTCGGAGTGAGTTCTTGTTTCTTAATCGAGATGTTCTTCCTGATGAAGATGAGCAATTTGAGGCTTATCGAACGGTAGCAGTCAACATGCGCGGTTTGCCCGTGACAATTCGTACCTTTGATTTAGGTGCGGATAAGAATATTAAGGATATGACGCGTGTTGCGGCGAATCCAGCATTGGGGTTGCGTGCAATTCGTTTTTGCTTGGCTGAGCCGAGATTGTTTCATACGCAATTACGCGCGATTCTGCGGGCTTCAAGTTTTGGAAAGCTTCGTATTCTGATACCGATGCTTTCTAGTGCATGTGAAATTGATCAGACACTACATCTGATTGACAATGCGAAGCAAAGTCTGCGTGATGAGAAAGTTGCATTTGATGAAAAGATTCTAGTTGGTGGTATGATAGAAATTCCTGCCGCTGCGCTGTGTGTTGATATGTTTATGCGTAAGTTGGATTTTTTATCTGTTGGCACCAATGACCTAATTCAGTATACACTTGCAATAGATCGTGTCGATGATGCTGTCGCACATCTCTATAATCCGCTTCATCCGGCAGTTTTATGGCTTATTATGCGTGTCATTGAATCTGCAAATCGTGCAAGAGTGCCAGTGGCAATCTGCGGTGAAATGGCAGGAGATATCCAATTTACTCGTTTGTTACTGGGTCTTGGCTTGCAGCAATTCTCCATGTATCCGGCGCAAATACTTACAGTTAAGCGCCAGATATTGAATAGCTATTTGCCGGATATTATCCCGTTGGCGCATAGGATAGTAAAAGCCGAGCATTCAGAAAAAATCTGTGGTTTGTTGGTGAAATTGAATAAATAGCTCGGACAAGCGCCTGGTCTGCTTTGGTTCTTTGGCGATATAATTGTGTATTAAAGAGATAATTGCAACATGTCGATAATATGACACGCTGTTGCAGGGTCTATCGCTGTGACTCTATTACTCTATTCAGTTTATGAAATCATTCAAGGTTGCGCCGGCTGTTGTTGGTTGTTTAGCTTCGGGGTAAGGAGAACTGTGTATTTTACATTTGTAGATGAACATGCTTGGCACTATACCCATTAATTAACAATTATTTTTTCATGCAAGCTCAAAATTCAGTCGGCATTGTGACGCCGCAGTATGTGCATATAGACAAACCGTTGCATTTAATGAGTGGCGCGGTACTGAATAGCTATAACCTGGTGTATGAAACATACGGCAAACTTAATTCCGC
The DNA here is from genome assembly GCA_021774205.1 of Nitrosomonas sp. GTDB lineage: Bacteria > Pseudomonadota > Gammaproteobacteria > Burkholderiales > Nitrosomonadaceae > Nitrosomonas. The sequence goes on along the minus strand of JAJFJI010000070.1, from coordinate 2,807 downwards.
TAAATCTAATGCGGTCTTGATTTGTCATGCACTTTCAGGCAGCCATCATGTGGCCGGCATTTATGCTGATCAACCCAAGAGTGCCGGGTGGTGGGACAATATGATTGGTCCTGACAAGTCAATTGATACTAATCGTTTTTTTGTTATTGGCGTAAATAATCTTGGTGGTTGTCATGGGTCTACGGGTCCTGCCAGCATCGATGCAAGAACGGGGCGCCCATATGGTGCAAGTTTTCCGATTGTTACCGTGGAAGACTGGGTGGAAGCACAAGCGCAATTAGCTGATCATTTAGGAATTGATCAATTTGCCGCAGTCGGTGGTGGCAGCCTTGGCGGTATGCAAGCGATACAGTGGGCACTGGATTATCCAGAGCGGTTAAGGCATGCGTTGGTTATCGCGGCTGCCTCTAAATTAACAGCTCAGAATATTGCTTTTAACGATGTGGCGCGCCAGGCGATTATTTCTGACCAGGAATTTTATGGTGGTGATTATTATTCGTATGATACCTTGCCGCGGCGTGGTTTGAGGCTTGCCCGGATGCTTGGGCATATTACTTATCTATCCGATGACTCCATGGCGATAAAATTTGGTCGGGATTTGCGTAGTGGCGCATTTTCATTTGGTTATGACGTTGAATTTGAAATTGAATCTTATTTGCGTTACCAGGGTGATAAATTTGCTGATCAATTCGATGCAAATAGCTATTTGCTTATGACCAAAGCGTTAGATTATTTTGATCCTGCAAATGCATACAATGGTGATTTAAGTGCTGCATTTCGTAATGCCAAGGCAAATTTTCTGGTGTTATCATTTACCTCTGACTGGCGTTTTTCACCGGAACGCTCACGGGATATTGTCAAAGCATTACTGGATAATGAGGCTAATGTGAGTTATGCGGAAATCACATCTAGACATGGCCACGATTCGTTTCTGATGGTGGATGGTTATTATCATCAGCTAGTTCGTGCATATATGGATAAAATTGAGACTTAGCGGTCAGGAACTCGAAACTATGACTCATATCACAAAGTCATCTGATATATCCAGACCCGATTTTGCCGCTATCGCTGCTTGGATAAGTCCAGGTGCTAAAGTGCTCGATCTTGGTTGTGGTGACGGTTCATTGCTACGCTATTTGCATGATACACGTAGTATTTTTGGTTATGGCGTGGAAATTGATGACAATAATGTTCTCAGTTGCGTTAGAAACGGTGTGAATGTGATTCAAAACGACCTGGAATCAGGCCTTTCAACATTTGAATCAGATTCGTTTGATTACGTGATTTTGTCGCAAACTTTGCAAGCAATGAGGCATACAGAAGAAATAGTCAATGAAATGTTGCGGGTTGGCAAGCAAGGGATTGTGTCATTTCCGAATTTTGGTTACTGGAAAAACCGCGCGCAAGTGATTTCAGGTCATATGCCTGTATCGGAAGAATTGCCCTATCAATGGTTTGATACGCCAAATATTCATCTTTGCACGCTTGGCGATTTTGAAGAATTATGCAATCTGTGCGGCGCACAGATTCTTGAGCGCATTGTGATGAATGGTGGCCGGCAGATCGCATTTCTACCCAATCTCATCGGAATGCTGGCATTTTATCGATTTGAGCGACAGAAGTAAGTGTTTCACTCATGCTGAAAAGGTGAGAGATAAGAATCACAATTTATAACGGCGCAGAGACTAAGGTATTGCCGGTTAAGTATGAATCACAGAGGTCAAGAAAAACCAACAGCTTAAAATATTAGTAACTATTCAGCTCACCCCTAAAGCCTGCCATTTAAGCGTTACAAAATGATCATTGTTACGTGTAAACTCACATTTGAACACTAGTTTTTGCGATACATAGAATACCTTATGATCAAAAATTTGAGTTTTAAGTTATTCAAGAGTTACAATTTTTATTCCTGGTAATCCCATATTTCAAATACTCTTCTTGTTAGGCCTGGCTCGGATATTTATCCCAAGCTATCGAATCATTTGGTGCTGTAGAATTTACTCGGCGTATGTTAGTGTAATTAAGGTATTCGTTGTAGCCATGCTTTTTTATCCGAATAATTTTCTTAAAGTAGACTACCCCTAAAAAATCGGTTTTGGGCTTTTCCTCTCATTGCCCAGAAACTTTGGTTGAATAGTTTTTTTTAGATGATACCAAGGCGCAAAACGGATAGTTTTACTCTTTGTGCCTATTTAAGTTTCCCCAGTAATCTTCACTATTAACGTGCTATGTTTTTAATTGTAGTGTGTTTTTTCTTTCAGAATGAGCAGTAAATCATTCTATTCTTATTAAAATAGTTAAATTATTGTTTGTAACTTGCCGTTACAAATAATCGTTACGTTGTAAAAAAGTGCTATGTCTGCAAAATGTTGAAAAGACTACAAAAAACGCATCTTTTTGAGTTTTTTTGGTAAGTGCAAATATTTTAAACTAGAAGGAACATTATTAATCTATACATATAAACCATAATATTAATAATGGTTCAGCTGTTCATATATTCTAATTCGTCCAGCCTGCACAAGCTTTCCTAGTTCTTGCTTTTATATGCAACTAAAGGGTTATAAAAATAATTAATTAGATAATATCCGGCAATTTTACAGTTGCGGCACTTATTAAATTAGTTATAACGACTTAGTTTATATAGACCAGATTGTAATAAATGTTTTTGTTTTCATTATACGGAGGAAATAACAGTGAAAAGACGTGATGTATTAAAAGCTGGTGCAGTGGCAGCTGCTACGACGCCTGCGATATTTGGTGGTGCGGGTGTAGCTCATGCCCAGCTGTGTCGTCCGGAAGGGATAAGA
>JAJFJI010000069.1 GCA_021774205.1 Nitrosomonas sp. | reverse complement strand
CATAGTCATGTCTAAAACCCAACCAGTTATTTTACTGTCTTTGCTGGCAGTGATTTTTTTCGCATGGCTATATTTGTTTCATCAGCACTGGCAGATGACCTCGCTTCCCATGTCAGAAATGTGGATGCCGCCGTCTGATGTATCTGCATGGCGTATCATGGATTTTGGATTGGTTTATCTGATGTGGGCAGTGATGATGGCGGCTATGATGCTGCCAACGGCGATTCCAATGATCCTGGTATTTACTAAAATCTGCCGGCAACGTCATTCGGCATACTCAGTGATGATCGTGTCGTTTGTTTTGGCTTATCTGCTGGTATGGTTTATATTCAGTATCTTGCTGACATTATTACAATGGCAAATGCACGGCCTGCATTTTTTGTCGCCGATGATGGATAACCAGAGTGTAAACTTGGCGGCCGCTATTTTTTTACTAGCGGGTGTTTATCAATTTACCCCGTTAAAGCATACTTTTTTGCAATACTGCCGGACCCCGATGGGTTTTTTGTTAACTGAATGGCGTGATGGTGCGAGTGGTTCCTTTTATATGGGTTTGAAACATGGCATGGTTTGTCTTGGGTGTTGCTGGATACAAATGTTGATCATGTTCGCGGTGGGCGTGATGAATTTGCTTGGTATGGCATTAATCACCTTGCTTGTCATGCTTGAAAAAATGGCCCCGGTTAAGCGTCAATTGATCTGTAGGGTGGTGGGTATATTGTTTATTGGCTGGGGAATTTGGCTGTTGCAGATTGGTTAGGAATCAAATATTTTTATCTATGAGCGCCACTGATTCCGGATGGAATGAATTGAAGAAAGGGTTAGTAAAACCGCTGAAGAGGGTTATGGCGCTTTTCAGCGGTTTTTAATTCAAAAATGAGAAGCGTATGTCGAAATTAACCGAAATTGAAAGTATTGGAGAAGTGTATGCCGCGAAGCTGGAAGAAGCCGGTATTTCTCTCGCTAGAGAATCTTCTGAAAGCATGTTGTGAGAGAAATATTCGTAAGGAAATATCTGAAAAGTAAGGTATTAATGAAAAGCGGGTGCTTAGTTAGGTTAGTCACGCAGATCTATCGTACTACGCTATCGCCAGTGCAAGATTGGATTGCACAGGCTAAAGAACTGCTTCGTGTTGTTACGTATTAGCAATGATGTAACAAGGTAAATTAACACAGGTGGGCTGGCATTTTTTGTTTGTGTGCGTTTATTCTCCGCTATTAGTCGATTGTTTTGTTGATTCAATCCACTCAAGTAGCGCTACATAGTTTGCTTTTCCGGTTCCAAGCACTGGGATATTGTCGGTTATCAGAATCGTTCTCGGAATACTTAACTCACTGATGCCATTTTCCTTAGTGTAGCTTATCAAATCATTGCGTGTGGCTGTCGGGTTGGTCGTTACGAGGACGAGTTGTTCGCCTTTTTTTGGATCTGGAATTTGCACAACGGCGTGCGCGTATTGGGGCCACAATTTACCAATGTAATCTTCGGCAGCGGATAAAGAGACCATTTCACCGCCTATTTTGGCAAATCGTTTGGCGCGTCCTTTAATAGTGATATAACCAATATCGTCAATGGTGACAATATCGCCGGTATCGTACCATCCGTCAATTGGCGGCTGGATTTCTCCGGGTTTGTCAGACAAGTAGTAGCCTGTCATGATATTGGGGCCGGACACGAATAATCGACCACCTTCTTCAATACCCGGCACTGGTTGCAACTGGTGTGAGATTCCTGGCATTAATCGACCAACCGATCCGGGCTGGCTATGCATTGGAGTATTCATACTTAACACGGGGGCAGTCTCTGTCGCGCCATAGCCTTCAAAAATACGCACACCAAATTTATCTGCCCATATTTTACGTGTGTGATCCTGCAATCTCTCGGCGCCTGCAAATGCATATCGGATACTATGAAAATCGTAGGGATGCGCATGCCGCGCATAGCCTGTTAAAAAAGTGTCTGTGCCAAATAGCAGTGTGGCATTTGTATCGTAGACCAGTTCGGGGATGATTCGATAATGCAACGGCGAAGGATAAAAGAAAGTTTTGATACCAGCTAATACGGGTAACAGTGTTCCCCCTGTTAATCCAAATGAATGAAAAATGGGTAGTGCATTGAAAACAATATCTGTCGGCCCAAAATCAATGCGTGATGAAACCTGAAACCGGTTTGCCTGTATATTGATATGGCTAAGCACGACGCCTTTGGGCGTACCCTCGGTGCCGGAGGTGAAAAGAATGACCGCAGGCGATTCAGGATTTCTTTTTCTGTTGACTAAATTATAGTATGTTTGTGGAAAAAATCCGGCTAGTTGCCCAAAGAGCTTGTCCAAAAAAGAGATTCTGTTGCGCACATCTTCTAAGTAAAGAATGGTTATATTTTGTTTTTTAAGTCCATCAATCATGCCAGAAAATTTTCCAGCTTTAATGAATTTTCTGGAAGTGATTACTAAATTAATGTGTGCAGTTTGGCAGGCGCTGAGCAGGTTTTTTTCGCTGGTTGAATAATTTAACATTGCCGGAGTACGTCCAAATGCCTGCAACCCAAAAAAACTAATCAGTGTGCTGACCATATTGGGTAATAATACGCCGACATTATCTTCTTCTTGTGTAATTTTCCGGAAAGTGTTACCTAACACAAAGCAGCGGGTAATAAACTGGGCATAGGTTAAAGGCTTACGTTCGATGTCTTCCGCTATAAGATGTGTGCTGCCGTGTATTCTCTTGGCATCCAGCAGTGATTGAAATAAGGTCTGTTGCAGGTTGTTACTCTGAAACATCATGTTGGCCATGATGTCGTAGAGTTTGATGCCTGCGAATTGCCGGCGTCTTCTACCACGGACAGGCTGGTGGATGTCGAATGAGGTAGGCGGCATCAGTGTCAATGAAATTTTGGGGAATAGACGGATGCGTACTTTCCCGCGGAGTCTGGAGAAAGGCGTGTATTGTGCGCCAGAAATAATGATTGGCAGTAGGTGCGCCCCGGATTTGTTAGCGATCAACGCCGGTCCTTCATAAATTTTCATTAATGATCCGGTAAGCGTCAAACGTCCTTCTGGAAAAATTACAATTTTCATTCCCTTTTTGACGCGATCGATCAATAACCGTGTTGACATCGGATTGGTTGGGTCCAAAGGGATTGTATCGGCAAGCATTAAAAATGGCCTGACCCACCATTTTCTGGCGATTTGGGCATTGATGGCAAAGCAAACTCGTTCTGGAATATAAGCGCCAATCAGCGCGGCGTCTAGAAATGATAAATGATTGGCAACAATGATGGTTTTGTCACCTAATTTTTTATAATTTTCTAACCCTTTGACTTCAAGACGATAAAATGTGTGAAAAATCCACTGCAGGATGGATCTGACTAAAGCTTCCGGTAGCAGACTGGATATATAAACCGCGACTAAGCCATTCAAAAGTGCAATAACCAAAAAAACTTCGATTACAGAAAAATCATTGAGTAGCATCAAACTGATGCCTACTGCAGAAGCCACCATAAACAGTGCATTGATGATGTTATTGCAGGCGATGGCACGGGATCGATAGGCATCTTCGGCGCGGTCTTGCACCATGGCGTAAAGTGGAACGATGTATATGCCGCCGCATATTGAGACCCCCAGCAGATCTACTAAGATCCGCCAATGATGAAATGAATTAAGAAATTCAGCGACGCCGATGAATGTGCTGCCATTGCTTGGAACCACGTTCATGCTGGCAAAATACAAGTCCACGGTAAAAACCGTCATACCTAGAATTCCCAGCGGCACATAAGTTGCGGTGATTTCACCTTTTAATAATTTATTGCAAAACAGCGAACCGATTCCGATTCCGATCGAAAAAACAGCTAAGAAAAGGGTGACGATTTGCTCGTTGCCACCGATAATTTCTTTGGAGAAAGTAGGAAATTGAGATAAAAAAGTAGCGCCAAATAACCAGAACCAGGAGATGCCCAATATGGCACGAAAAATAATAGGATCTTTTTGGATATGCTGGATAATATTAAATGTTTCGACAAAAAAATTGTATTTGATGGTGATATCGGGTGCCGCTGCTTTTGTGGGCGGAATAGACAGACTGGAAACCCAGCCAATCAGCGCCATGGAAATAACCAGGCCAGAAATGATGGTGGAACCGTTATCCGTCAAAATAAGTAAGCCGCCGAGGATAGTGCCAAGAAGAATTGAAATAAAAGTGCCGGTTTCAACCAGTGCGTTGCCGCCAATTAGTTCATTTTCCTGCAAATGATCAGGGAGGATGCCATACTTGACCGGACCAAAAAAAGCCGATTGTGTGCCCATTAAAAATAACACCAGCAAAAGCAGCGGAACACTGTCGAAAAAAAAGCCGAAGGCCGCGCCGATCATTAATAGTATTTCAGCAAATTTAATGTATTGAATGATCTTGGCTTTATTCATTTTGTCGGATAACTGGCCAGCCGTGGCTGAAAAAAGAAAAAATGGCAAGATAAAAATTCCAGCGGCAGCGGTTATCATGATTTCCGAACGGAGCCCGGAGCTTTCTAAAGCGGAATACGTAATCAAAATGATTAATGCATTCTTAAATACATTGTCATTGAATGCGCCCAGAAACTGGGTCAGGAATAGTGGCAGAAAACGTTTGGTTTTAAGTAAGTGCCATTGATCTGGATGCATGGAATAACCTATTGAAATATGGGTGTTATTATGGTTTTAAAAGTTTATTCTTTCGGAATTGTTCAAATGCGCCTAGATGCCATGGACGCACCGCGATGACGGCGGTTGTACTTAGCCGGTCTTCCAGGTCCAGTTTGCGGTCTTCTTTTACTTGGTTCTCAAACTCAAGTGCCATACGCCGAAATTTTTGGTTAATCATTTTAAGGGAATGGTTTGATAACATGCCATTTAAGACAATTCGTAATTCTTCGGTCTGATCAAAACGTGACTGAAAAAACTCCGATTGCACTTTTTCCTCAAAAAAGTGCTGTATCGGCCCATTTTTACGCCAATTAAAATTTCTTGATAGACGTATGCGGATTTTATTTTCTGGTAATAAATCGATAATTCCCAAGTGATCGAGCCTGGCAAGTAATTGAGTGCCTTCGTGTGCTTCGACTGCGTAGTGCTCGAGGATCTGCTTGTATGAAAAGTGATTTAACAGTAAAAAGGCGATCATTAATAGCTTTACGTTTTCAGCTAACGCTTTTTCCTGTTGTTCACTGAGCTCATCAATGTTGCGTTGATTTTCTTCCACTTGATTGATCAATGTCATTAAATCCATGCCAATCAAATCACAAATCCGTTGCAAACGTTTCAAACTGAAATCACAGCTAGCAAAACAACGTTTGATGCTGGACTCCGAAAGACCTAGTTGTGATGCAACATCCGCATAAGTCCAGCCTCGTTGTTTAAGTGTCACCTTCAATGTGGCAATAATGTCTTGAATCATATTTTCTTCAGAAAAGTATCAGGAATCGACACCAAATTACGAGTAATTTTATACTTAATCTATTTAAGTTGCATGTAGTTATAACGTGGTG
>JAJFJI010000068.1 GCA_021774205.1 Nitrosomonas sp. | reverse complement strand
AACTAAATAACCCTTCTCCTTGTTGAGCTTCTAATACGCCGTCTAAAGTATGAAACCCTAACCATCCTTTAGGAGATGCTTTACTAAAAGGACATTCAGTACATAATTTTGAGCAAACAGTTAGTTTCATTATTATCACCTATTAATGTATATTCTTTGTGTATCGAAACAACACATTACGAATATCGTATAATATTTCTGAATCTTAGTGATTGATGGGCTAGGGATTGAGTATTTTCCAGTGAAATCTATATTAGTTATTACAATAAAATTATCACATAATTAGTTCCTATAAACCATATTTATGTCAATCTAAACTATTTGAATTAGAAGTTTGTAAAGGGTTATTGTTAATCTAGATTCTGAGTCACATATTGGACGTTGAATAACTAATTACAATTCTCCCTCTCTCTGGAGTGGGAGAACAAATGTTGCTGGGGTTTATTCAACCAAAGGGGTCAGACTCGATTGATATAAAAATTGAATCTAAATTATAAATAAGTAGCAAGAATACAATAGTTCACCTTATTCAAATCGAGACTTGTATCTTAATTCCAGTGTCAATTTAGAGTAATAAATGACACCATCCAATGACGGTTGGATGAGGGGTAGAGATATTGTAAGGAGGCCTTGATTTATAAAGATCGCGGGTCAGATTAATGCCTACCCCTCTTTAATAACGCCTTTAAATGCGAACAGTATCTTGTGCCCGCCATCACGCTAGAGCACGAATAGTTACAAGAATGCCATGACGTTATTTCATCCGATCTTTAGTTTACGCTTACCTGAGGATATTACGATGATTTTTATTGGAATTGATATTTCTAAACTCACCTTTGATGCAGCTTATTTCATCAACAAGCGCTATGTTCATAAACAATTTTCTAACAACCCTAAGGGGTTTACTGATTTTGAACTATGGATGAATAAAAGTGATGCAGAGGTATTTGCTTGTCTTGAGGCCACGGGAATTTATAGTTTTGATCTCGCACAATATTTATCGCAACAAAAGAGAAATGTCCTGGTGGTTAATCCCATCATCACACATGCCTTTTTTAAGATGGAATTAAATCGTAACAAAACAGACAAGGCCGATGCAAAGCTGATTGCTCGGTATTGTAAACATGCCGTTTTAAATGGCGAGTTTAAAAAAAATTGCTACGAACCTAAAGATGCTGACTACGAAGCAATACAACGCTTAGTCACGCGCTGTGATCAGTTAGAAAAGTCAAAAACACAAGAAAGTAATCGCTTAGAAGCTAGCACCAACAAGCACACAACACGTTCGATCAAACGGTTACAAAAAAGCATTGTAAATGAAATAATTTGGATTAAAAAAACGATTACAGACATTGTTAAAAATAATGAGAATTTAAGTCAACAGATTGAATTAATTACGAGCATTAAAGGCATGGGCGAACGTACGGCATGGAGTGTTATAGCGTATATTGGAGACTTTAATTTCTTTGCTAACGCAAAGCAAGTGGCCAGTTATGCAGGATTAACACCAAAGATCATACAATCAGGCACCAGCATCAATACATCATCATTGTCTAAGCTTGGGCACAAACGACTCCGTAAATCATTATATATGCCTGCTCTCGTAGCCATACGATATAACCCATCCCTTAAGGCCGTTTATGAGCGTTTAGTCCATAATGGAAAACCTAAAAAAGTCGCTATTGTCGCCGTGATGAGGAAACTATTAATTTTGTCTTATGGTGTTTTGAAATCAGAGAAAGCATTTGACGTGAATTATCAGCCATAGATCCATAGGCATAAAAAGCCTATAAAGTAGCAAACTTATAGTCAGATATAGTTGACTTTTAAGACAGTATCTGACCCTATTGTTCCGTGACCCTATTGTTCCGCAAAAACAAGAACAAAATTTATTCCCTGCATGAACCCCAAGTGTATTTTATGGCCAAAGGCAAAGATCGCAAAGCCTACGAATATGGCAGCAATGCGATTGGCGGAATGTGGGGTACGATTTTCATGTAGTAGAGGCTGAACTAAGTCTGGCAGGCTGGAGCCGACCGTAGCGTGTCGTTTTGCTGCGGTGGCAGGTCAATTTTATCGGTATCGGGTGGATTGCGAGAATGGCTTCGTTGAAATGAAGAATCAATGGGGTTGGGGTGGTTGCCCCACGTATACCTGGAACACTGTAATTTTTCAGCACGAGTAGTGGCGCTCATCTACAACTAGTTGAGTTGTTATGTCCGCCTGACTAGCATGCTGGTCAGGCGCGACTGCTGCTCACATCATGACTCATGAATCTGGAAGAAAGATCAAGGCAATGATCGCCAAAATCCGCCACTAGGCAACAAAAAACACAATATCTCGACTCACCTACATGTAATCAGGCTTCCGATTTCTATTCTAAAATTTTGACATATGTAGCGTTTATTTTACGTGTTCAGAATATGGCTTGCATATCATCACAAGTTTATAGAAGTGCAAAGGGCAATTAGCGCTGGTTTTACCTCTCTAAAAGAGGGGTGATGTTATCTCGCTTGCTTTTATAGTGATTTATTACGCAATGGGCATGATGATGTCGGTGGGTACATACGGTTTTTTCAAGAGAGACGCTATTATGGATATCTACTTCCGGTGCTCTGTGTTGTTGGCTGGTTCTGCATTCTGTTCATCTGCACATTCAGCAGAAATTTCTTTGACTCGGGCATTCGCTCTAATATACATGAACAACTGGATACGCTGATTTTTTCCGGACGTCTATGGCAAGTATTTCGTTCAATCATGCCGGGAGCGCTGAGTGACTGCGCAAAAGGCTGGGCTGATCAAAAGAGACCATTATGGGAATAATCGATGACTGAGTGAATACATTCTTCATTCGCAGTCTTAATCTGGGTGCCGTCACCTTGCCGTTTGGAGTATGAGTAAATGGGCGACTTGACTGAATTTGGGCTATTTTGAACACCGAAACTTGAGTTAGTGAGTTGAAATCATGCTGTGGATTCTCATTTCATAGTCTTTGGGTTATTCAATATTAACGTGTCATGTATCGAGCTTTTTTGTTGAGGGGTGTGTTGATGAAGATGATTGATTTTTCGTTTTAAAACCAGGGAAAAGAGGGAGTTAAATATGCCAGTACAAGTAAGTTATCCAGGTGTTTATATAGAGGAGTTGCCCAGTGGTAGTCATGCCATTGCCGGAGTGCCGACAGCTGTCACAGCGTTTATTGGGCGTGCCCCGAAAGGGCCGGTTGATGATCCGATGACTGTGACCAGTTTAGGTGATTTTGAAAATTTCTTTGGTGGACTGAACTTCGATTACCCACTGACATACGCTGTTAGGGATTTTTTTCAGAATGGTGGTAGCGAAGCAATCGTTATCAGACGTTTTAAGGTGAAAGCCGCCGCTGCGCCCGCAGCGAATACAGGCGGTGGCAGTGCTAATGCTGCGTCCGGAAGTGGGGCTTCAGCAGCCGCCAAAAAAGGAGGTGAATAATGTCTGCAACAGATTACAGTAGCGCTACAGCCTCTTTTGCGCTTGGTGGGCTTAATATACAGGCCTCAAGTCCAGGGGCATGGGGTAATGATGTTTCCGTTAGTGCCGACGTTAGCGGTATTACCGATCAGATCGCGGAACTTTATAAGGATATGTTTGGGTTGCAAAAATCTGAGCTGTTTAACCTGAATGTTTACAGTAATAATAAAGTTGTTGAAACATTCAAATGCGTGACTATAAAGAGCATTAAAAATAATTCCAATAGAATTGATTTAACGCTTGAGCATGAGTCTGATTACGTAAGAGTAATGGGGGAGATGCCCTCCAGTTTTGTACCCGCAGCGGTTAAAAACAAAGACGGAACGACCTCTGTAGCTAAATCAACATCTTCTAACGCGGGTAATGATGGCGAATTTTTAACGGATTCGGATGACTATCTGGGTGACCCGGCTACACGTACCGGTCTTTATGCGCTTGAGAAAGTGGATATCTTTAACATTCTGTGTATCCCACCAGACCCAGAGCTACCGGATAGCACGTTAATAGCAATGAACCCAACGGCTGCTGCATTCTGTGAAAAGAAGCGTGCTCTGTTTATTGCTGAACCACTGGAAGCCTGGAAAGCCAGCGCTGAAACTGGTCAATGGCCAAGTATTCAGCCCACAAATTTGGATATTAATGGCGATACAGCTCGCTTTGCAACAACTTACTTTCCAAAAGTAAAAATGCCTGATCCAGAGATGCAAGACCGTGTCAGGGTCTTTTCCAGTTGCGGGATTATTGCCGGAGTGATGGCAACCAATGACTTAAATCGAGGCGTTTGGAAAGCACCCGCTGGTCAGGATGCGGGCATGGTTGGGGTCACTGGTCTTGAAGTAAAAGTGAATGATGCTGATAACGGTTTTTTGAATCCGCTCGGCATTAACTGCTTGCGAGATTTTCCTGTTATTGGTCCAGTGGTTTGGGGAGATCGTACCCTAAGAGGCGCTGACTTGCTTTCTGACGACTATAAGTACGTCAGTGTGCGTCGTTTGACCAACTATATCGAAGAATCTCTGAAACGAGGCACACAATGGGCGGTATTTGAAGACAATGATGAGTCTTTATGGTCTCAACTGCGTTTGAGTATTGGTGCTTTCATGAAAGAGCTTTCTGTTCAGGGTGCGTTTTATAGCTACAAAGTCATCTGTGATGCCTCAACAACTACGCCGAATGATATTGCTAAAGGTATCGTAAATGTTGAAATACTTTTTGCACCAGTCAAGCCAGCAGAGTTTGTTATTCTTAAATTTCAACAGACTGCTGCCACAGCATAACGGAGGGTTGTTAAATGGCTAATACAGAATTTCCTACAAATACATATCGAATTGATCCATACAAAAACTTCAAATTCCGCGTAAAGTGGGATGGAAAATATGTTGCTGGTGTCAGCAAAGTGGGTGGGTTGAAAAGAACCACACAAGTGGTAAAGCACCGCTCGGGCGGTGATCCCAGTACACCTCATGTGTCTCCAGGTCAGTCTGAGTACGATGCAATTACCCTCGAACGGGGTGTTACCCATGATGAAGAGTTTGAAAAATGGGCAAATAAAGTCTGGGATTACGCCAACTCGACCAAGGGGGAAGATAAGTCTAACCAGATTGTGTCACTGAAGGACTTCCGTAAAGACATTATCATCGAACTGTACAACGAGGCAGGGCAAAAAGTGATTGCTTATAACATTTTTCGTTGCTGGGTTTCCGAGTTTAATGCTTTGCCTGAACTGGATGCTAATGGTAATACCGTGGCAATCCAGAGTATTAAACTGGAGAACGAAGGCTGGGAGCGTGATTATAGTGTCAAAGCACCTGCTGAGCCAAGTTTTACACTGCCTAGTTCCTAGGCGGAATGCTTAAAGCGCATGAATTAGTCAAGCTATGGGAGGTGGCGGCTGGTAAGCAGCTTTGGCAAAAAGCCATACTGATGCTGGCGGCCGCCGATCCTGGCGAGCCAATGGAAAATTTGGCGTTACTGTCAATAGGACATCGTAATGCCAGATTGTTCCGGCTTCGTGATGGCTTGTTTGGGACTCGCATGGATGCCAACTCATGTTGTCCCAGCTGTGATGAGAAAGTTGAGTTTCAACTGGATACCCAGGTAATCTGTAATCCGGAGCTTCCCTCGTGGGATGGCGGGGAGGCTACATACTATGATGATAGCTCTCAGGTGGTATTTAAGCCTGCAAATAGTTATGCCCTGAGAGATATTGCCCCTGTTGTTGAGATTGAAGGGCCTGAAGTTGCAGGGCGGGAATTGCTATTTCAGTGCGTATTGCAGTACAAAAAAAATGGCATTATGCAACCCGTTGAAGCAATACCGGAAGAATTTCTTGATAAGGTCGCAGAAAAAATAAAAGACATCGATACACACTCGGAAATATCGTGTCGCCTTAGTTGCCCTGAATGTGAACATAGTTGGGCAGAGTCTTTTGATATTGCCAATTATCTTTGGCACGAGATAGAGATTAAAGCACAAATTATATTGACTGAAGTTCAAGTCCTTGCCAGAGCATTTGGTTGGTGGGAAGGCGACATCTTGTCGTTGTCTGATATCAGAAGAAAATATTATCTAGAAGGTCTGGATGAATAAATATTTTCAATCCGTTATTAATGGTGCAGATACTCACGCAGTTATTCGTCCAGAAACTGTGGCGCGTTTCTCTAATGCCTTGTTGATCAATAATTTCGACTTTAGCCAGGAGATGTTATGCCGCAGTTGGGCTGGTTTGGGTTTTTCTGACATTTCTGAGACAACGGCCATTGGTCGTAGTGGCAGAGGTTATACACCAGAAGCACTGCTCTGGGGGTATGGAAAAATCCATGAAACAGAGAAGCAATATGATATTTCTGATGGCTTTAATATTGATCGTATTAATGAATCAGGCGATATATCGGCATCCAAAAAACAAGAAAAGATAAAGCTTTCAAATGGGAAAACTGAATATTCAACTGACTACCGGAATGAAATCCATCAGCAGGCATCTATTGAAAGCCAAAGTTTATCGGATAGTCGGGTGGTTCAGGCAGATGAATTCAATGATTTAATCTCAAACAGGCTAAGAACAGAGTTTCAGAACAAGTCTTCGTTAGAGGAACGGCTCAGTGATATCGATTTTCGCTATGAAGATAAGCTTTTTGATAGTCTGAACACAAAAACACAATCAGAGGGGTATAAGCGTTCCTCGGGTGAATATTATTTTGCTAAGCGCAGACCGTTCAGAGAAAAAGAACTGAATGATTCACCACCACCTTCTTCTCAAATTAGCCAGCTACAGCGTCAGATAAAAGAGCTTAGGGAAGTAGAAGGCTTGTTAAATAAAAAAATAAGTGAGCTTGTTGAAAGTAATAATCAGACGGTATTAGATGTTAACCAAAGAGAAATCTCTACTTCACATAGTACTGATGCCGCACTATCAATGTCATCTAGTACCCAACTTCCCAATTCTATAAAAGGCCGGCGTGATTTAAGTTCTCGTGCCACTATACATGATAAAAAACGAGATAAAACAAGCTCGCCTTCAGACCAGTCCCCTGACTTTTCTGCATTCTCGAATACTGCAATAACATCTTCCCAAAGCCGTCAAGGTGCTTTAGATAGCAAGCAACCCTCACCTGTGGAGATAAATCCTTTTTCAAGAGATTACCGGCTCTCCGCCAAAAAAACCACTGAGAACGAGATAGTGGAGGGATTAAAGACGTTATTGCTGGCCGAAGCCGCTAGTGTGGATGAGGCAGAAGTAAAAATAATCACCAGACAGTATTTAGCTATGCTGCAAAAACAAGACATTCGATTAGACGAGTACCTTGTGCACCTGGCAGAGAATACGCCTGCTTTGGACCAACTCATGAATGCTGTGCATAGAAATAAAAAAAGAAAGTCCAATATGCTTGGTGAACCTGGATTAAAGCAAGTTTCACCGGTACGAAGCAGGGCAGAGTTGAGGGAAATACTGCAGAACTTGTCAAGGTTTAGGCAAGGGCGTGCGCAACAGGAAAAAAACAGCAATGAATCTGAGCAATCATCTGGTTTTTTCAGTGAGATAAATCAACATGATTCTAATGGACACGCAGATACGATTGCGGCGGCAACGCTGGCAGGGCATCGAGACAAAAATACAAACAATCTCGAGCAAGCAGCGCCAACTACACTTTCTACAGAACATACGCTAAAGGCTGGTCGCCCCAGGAAAGGGTATTCTGATTCAGGCATGTTGCCGAATTCAAATAGAAATGCTATCCCCGCGAGTCATGAAAAAACTGATTTTGGTAAAACATATGCGCCGCTTATAAATAAGCTGCAGTCTGATATGGGGGGTGAGGCTATGAAATCGTCCCCGTCCTCACCCAGTGCCGCGCTTAAGCAAATTAGTCGAACAGTTTCGGCTGAATATCAATATAGCCAGAGCAAATATGGCCCAACCTTACTAAGTGGAAGCAGGCTGAAAGGCTATCAGTTTAGTAAAAATGATGCTGGCGCTATCTGGCGGAAAAACCACCATGCTGTTGAGTCAAGCAACAAAGTTACCCCGTTGGGTCAGTTGTCATCTTCACCGTTAGTGGAAGAAACAGGTGCAATGGACAACCCTGCTAGAACTCGGAATATGTTGCATGGAGAAAAATCTGCTGTGCGACCTGCGGTGAGTCAGGATAAGCCTCTAGTAGCAGCGAATAACTCGATCCCTTCCATT
>JAJFJI010000067.1 GCA_021774205.1 Nitrosomonas sp. | reverse complement strand
GCTCATTCCTGTTACTGTCGGCACACGCATCACATCGCCATAGCAGCACAAAATCAACCCGGGAATTTGTGCCAACTGGATGGCATTTTCTATTTTTCCCACAGGCAGAATACATACCGGACAGCCTGGGCCATGAATCATACGTACGTTAGCTGGCAATAAATCAACAATACCGTAGCGTGAAATCGCATGGGTATGACCGCCACAAAATTCCATTAGGTGGTAGGCACGATGTGGATCTGCTTCGGATGCGATATTAGCGGCAATATTTCGCGCCAGCACCCCATCACGAAATTCATCAATATATTTCATCAGTGATTACCGAATTGGATCATCATTCCACGCTGAATTGGCGGTCATTTCAGCAAATAGGGTCAATGTCCGTTCAGCTTCTGCCGGATCAAGTTTTTGTAGCGCATAACCAACGTGTACGATGACATAATCTCCCGGCTCGATATCATCTACCAATGCGAGCGAAATTTCTTTGCGCACACCGTCTAAATTGACGATAGCGCTTTCTTCGGTAACGAGCTGTTCGATGCAAACTGGAATTGCAAGGCACATTTTAGGCTTTATATCAGGCTTTCAGATGGTTAAATTATGACATAATAATAAATCACTTGATTATTTATGCTCTGGAACGTGTTAATGCAATATTGTTATATGCGCTATTTAATATTACTGACCGGATTGGTCGGTCTGTCGTTGATTAATTATTCTGTTCGAGCAAATGATATCTGGATAGATGTAGATACGTCCAAGCATACACTATCGGTCATGCAGGGTGACACTGTCCAGACTGTTTTTGAGAATGTCGCTATTGGACGTTTTGGGACCACTTGGTTTAAAAATACAAAAGATGATAAGACACCGCTGGGGAAATTCAGGGTCGGCTGGATAAATGAAAAGAGCCGCTATTATCGTTTCTTTGGGCTCGATTATCCCAACCGTGAAACCGCCAACCGTGCACTGCAAGAAAATCGAATTACGCAGGAGACCTGGCGGTCTATCATGCGAGCGATAAATAATGAAAAAACGCCGCCGCAAAATACGCCATTGGGTGGTTATATAGGCATCCATGGTATTGGCAACGGTGATCAAGAAGTTCACCACCAGTTTAACTGGACCAATGGCTGCGTTGCGCTGACTAATGAGCAAATAGATCAGCTGAGCGAGTGGTTAAAACCAGGTGTTATGGTCGAGATTCACTAACTCAATCAGCTTGTTTGAAACACTTGAGTTGCTAAAATCACGAAAAACGGCCACACCTGCAATTAGCGGAACAACTATCTGATAGATATGGCTTAATTTTTAACAAGCGATGACACATCTGTTTGATACTTAATTAGCAGCGTAATAATTTGATAGAACTCATTTATTTTATAGATAAAATCAGATAATATGATTACGCATGTCGCTGAAGCACCAAAAGAAATTGGTGACAAAAAAGAGTAGATGTTAGCTGTTCATAAATCATATGAAAAATAAACGCTGAGGAGACTAAAATGAACGTAAAAATCAGACATCAATTACGCATCTTAACGCTTGCCGCTGTAGTCGGCGCGGTGGCGGGACTATCCGGTTGCGCAACATCTGGACGGGTCGATGATCTGCAAGCGCAAGTGAATGCACTTGCCGCTGACACATCTGCAGCAAGCTCGGAAGCTGCTGCAGCTAATGCCAAGGCAGGTGAAGCACTTGACGCGGCAAATTCAGCAGTTAACACTGCAAATGATGCAAACAGACGATCAATGGAAACTGAAACAAAAATTGACCGCATGTTTAAAAAAGCAATGCATAAATAAAAACAAGCCAATAAGCTTTATTGATAAAAAAAGCCCCTTTAAAAGGGGCTTTTTTTATTTATGTGCATTACTTGGATATTAGAATTGGTATCCCACTTTTACTAGCTATGGCTTGCTCCAATGCGTGATGATTAATGTCAACATCTGTCAAATAATTTCCACTGCGATCACTGCTTTTTTGCGCAACAAAATCTTTAACTGCTTCAAACACGATTTGGTCATAGTTGACATATTTTTCCTCATCCTCTTCAAGTGGCGGATGCAGTTCGGCAAAAAGTGAATCGCCTAACCAACCCAGTTTTATCGGTTGATTGATAATGTGTACCTGTGTACCTACCGGCACTTGATCGAACAACTTTTCAATATCTTCGGGATACATACGCACACAACCAGCGGAAACACGCATCCCGATGCCATAAGGCTTGTGGGTGCCATGAATAAGATAACTGCCATTACCCGTGCCAAGCCTTATCGCAAAGCGCCCAAGTGGATTATCGGGACCCGCTGGCACGACATCAGGCAATGGCGGGTCGCCCGCTGCAATAGCTGCATCTTTAAGTGACTGCGGCGGGGTCCAGGTAGGGTCTTTCTTTTTGCCAATCACTTTCGTTTTACCCAGCGGCGTTTCCCAGTCCATTCTACCAATGCCAACTGGATGCGTAATGACCGCTGGTTTCTCACCCTTTTTAGGTTTGGGAAAATAATAGATGCGCATCTCAGATAGGTTAAGCACCAAACCCTTTCGTTCAGTTTGCGGAATAATGTATCGACTGGGCAAAATAACCTCAGCACCATCAGCGGGTAACCATCGATCTACTTCAGGATTCGCTAGTAGAATTTCATCCTGACCAATATCATAATGACGCGCAATGTCCAGTAACGTTTCCTCACGGCTAGCGACGGTAGTTTGCATCTGGCCAAAAATATCAATATCCGAAGGGGGCAATATCCATGCTCCGGCCTTGGCGTTACCAACAAAACCAACCATTGAGATGGTGACAAAAAATAGCATGATTCTATACATCAGTCGTACCTTGCATAATGATTAAATAATTGAGTCAACGAATAATAGCTGAAAAATATTAAGGCAGATCATAAAAAATCCAGGTATTTATCCTTTACTTTGCCCCTTACTATCCACAACCTTCTCCCAAGAATCCCTCAGTGTCACGGCACGGTTAAACACGGGCTTCCCCGACTGTGAATCAATACGATCGGCAACAAAATAGCCAATGCGTTCAAACTGAAAACGCTGCTCAGGCTCCGCTTCGCTGAGTGATTGCTCCACATAAGCAATGATTGTTTCCTTTGAATCAGGATTCAGAGATTCCCTATAATTTTTGCTACCGGCATCCGGATAAGCATCGGCAAATAAGCGGTCATAAAGCCGGGCTTCCACCTGCAGCGCATGTTTGGCTGATAGCCAGTGGATATTGCCTTTGACTTTGCGCTTTGCGGCGCCGGCCGTCCCGCTTTTGGTATCGGGATCGTAGGTACAATGAATGGCTTCTATTTCTCCATCCGTACTTTTTTCCACCTGCACACATTTAATTATAAATGCGTAGCGTAGGCGAACTTCTGCACCCGGCGATAAACGAAAGTAACCTTTAGATGGTTGCTCCATAAAATCATCACGTTCAATATAAAGTACTTTTGAAAATGGGGCCACGCGTTTTCCCCATTCCGGCTTTTGCGGATGATTAGGTGCCTGGCAATCTTCTTGCTGATCATCTGGATAATTATCAATAATCACTTTCAGTGGCCTTAAAACAGCAATCCGTCGTGGCGCACATTCATTCAGGTCCTCTCGCAGACAATCTTCAAGCACGCTCACATCGATCCATGAATCTGCTTTACTGACGCCGATGCGATCAGCAAAAAGGCGGATTGATTTTGGTGTATAACCACGCCGGCGCACCCCGGCCAGGGTGCTGAGACGTGGATCATCCCATCCTTCCACATTTCCGCCTTCAACCAGTTCAATCAATTTACGCTTACTCATGACCGTATAGGTCAAATTAAGACGGGCAAATTCGATTTGCTGTGGATGACAAGGGACAATTCCCTGCAACTGATCAAGCACCCAGTCATAAAGCGGCCGGTGATCTTCAAACTCTAGTGTACACAAAGAATGGGTAATATTCTCCAACGCATCGGAAACGCAATGGGTATAGTCATACATTGGATAAATAGACCATTTATCCCCAGTTCGCTGATGATGCACATGGCGAATACGGTAAATCACTGGATCGCGCATATTGATATTTGGAGAAGCCATATCGATTTTGACGCGCAGCACATGCGCGCCGTCTGAAAACTCGCCTGCCCGCATGCGTTGAAACAGATCCAGACTTTCCGCTACCGCACGTTCACGATACGGACTGTTCTTGCCAGGGCTAGTCAGGGTACCCCGCTGTTCTCGTATTTCATCGGCATTAAGACTATCCACGTATGCTTTTCCATGATTGATAAGGTGTTCTGCAAATGCATACAGTTTGTCGAAATAATCAGAGGAGTAATGAAGATGCTTCCCCCAGTCAAAACCGAGCCATGCCACGTTCTCACAGATCGCATCAACATACTCCTGCGCTTCTTTCTCCGGATTGGTATCATCGAAACGCAGATGGCACACACCTTTATAATCGTTGGCAAGACCAAAATTCAAGCAAATACTTTTGGCATGGCCAATATGCAGATAGCCATTAGGTTCTGGTGGGAATCGCGTTTCTACGCGCCCTAGCCACTTGCCAGTACGTTTATCGTTATCAATAATACTGCGAATAAAATTGGATGTAATACTATCGGTTGACAGATTAGTTACAGATTTATCTTTCAAGTTAGGTCTCTCGGAATGTATTTTACGCGATTAAATACGGATTATAACGATGACAGATTGAAATGCCACTAAACAGCCTTATTAACCCTGCCGTTGGTTCAACCTAAAATCCTCAGTTGACCGCGACAGCAATAAGTCATTTCATGAAAAGAAGGCACCTATTTTTCACGATGACACGCATCTTTAAGGTGCGGAACGCGATGATGCTGATAGCACGCCGTTGTTTCTTTTTTACTGCGTTGCAATTCGTTGTAACAACGCGTTAACCCGTCTCATTGTGCCTTGCCAAAAAAAACAACAACGCACGCTAAACACCGCCCAACTGAGGATTTTAAGTTCAAGAGCAGTCAACAATTTTCATATAAGGAAACATCAATGATTCTAATTTTGCTGTCCATTGCCAGCATTTTGTATTTTGCGCTGCAGCTTGAGGATAAACTAAAAATTCCTTCGCCGCT
>JAJFJI010000066.1 GCA_021774205.1 Nitrosomonas sp. | reverse complement strand
TTAAATGGTAGCGGTCCAATTTCATTACTCGTCATCGATTGCAATGATAATCTGCAAATTCGTGGCATGGCCAAGTGTGCCAAAATGGTGGAACTAAAGCCAGTACCAGATCTGCTCGGTCATGGTCAACTGGTATTAACGCTGGATATGGCATCAATGCGTGAAGCCTATCAAAGTATCGTACCCCTCGAAGGCAGCAGCATTACCGAAATATTCGAACATTATCTGAAACAGTCCGAGCAACTCAATTCACGGATTTTTCTTGCCGCTTCAACGGATGCAACGGTTGGCCTGTTTCTGCAAAAATTGCCAACCACCGACCAGCAAGACCCTGACGGCTGGGCTCGTATCGAAGCACTTGCTGCAACCGTTGCAGACCAGGAGCTATTTACCCTGTCAACAGAAGAACTGTTGATACGTCTCTTTAGTGAAGAGAAGGTACGGATTTTTGATCCGCAACCAGTAAATTACGGTTGCCAGGAAGACTGGGAAAAAATCCATTCCATGCTGCGTTCGCTTGGCCGTGAAGAGGTTAACGCTATATTGCAAGAATTTGGTGAAGTAATTATTAATGATGAAATTTGTAACCGGGAATATCATTTAGATGCACTGGCAATCGACGCGGTATTTCGAGACGCGAGTCCGATATAGTTCAATAGGCTAAAACTGGTTAGATGCGCCCAATAAAGTCGATGCGTTGTAGTTGAGCCTGATTATTGGCGCAAAGAGATGAAAAAATGTTGTTACCAGGTAAGAACATAAAAAAGCATTGCGACAACTACGACTTTTAGTTTTGAAGCAATGAAAGTTTAACCCGGTCGATCGAAAAATATTAAAATATCTGGAAACTTACAGCAAAGTGTGCAATCGAAAGTAAATGCATCATACTAATCTCAGACCAATGGATCGCAGTTCGTACAGATCAATAAACCTGTTGCAGGTTTAAACCTGATACGCAGGCTATTGGTTCGTTTGCCTGATGCGTAAGACGAATCACTTTTAAATCAGGATCAAACCATTGCCCCCGAATTCTAGCAAACAGCACTTGAACAAAGATTGAATGCACCTTCAAGTTAAGTACTGTTACATCCAAAAATAATTCTGGAACCAGAATTAAAGAAAAATCTAAAACGATAGCAGGAGAAAATTCATGAAGAAGAAAATAATTTTGTCATTATTGGTCAGTGTATTTTTGTTTACAGCGGCTTCAAAAGCGCTAGGAGCGGACAAGTATCTTGGCGAGTTCTGCTGGCAAGTGTTTAATAGTGCGGGACAGCCATACTGGATTTACAAATTTGGTGTCTACGAAAAAGAAGGTGGACACTTGTCACTTTTTGGATCTGTTAGTTATGGCGCAAATGGCCCTTCCGCAGCACATGGCAATGCCGTCGCCATTGGCAGTAATATTAAGATGACCATTGTCAGCTCGGATTATGAGGAAGTAGAAGGTCAAGTATGGAGCGAAACTTTTACTGCAACTTTAAACGCCTCAACGCTGAGCGGTCAATGGAATGCACTGAGTCTTGAAAGCAACGATGGTATAAATGCATTATCCAAATTTCAGATGGGCTCAATGAGCCCAATTGCTTGCAATTAGACAACAAACCACCGGCCAAGCCGGTGGATAGACAACACAGGAATCGTCACAAAACAGCCACCATAAAGAAACTATCACACCAATTGAATTAACAGCATAATAAATAAAACGATGGCTATAATGGGAATAACAAAACTCATCCAATCTGAAGAAGAGCCTTTAGGCGTATTCTTCATCATATCCCGGGCTCTGGGAAACAGAAAAACAATAAACATTACCAACGCCAGCGCAGAAAAAATCTTCATCCAGTCCATAATCTAAACACCTTTATCAATTCCTGTTCACGCAAAACAAAACCCCGGATATACCGGGGTTTTGTAAAATTATCAAAGCTTACGAGAATTAGTCATCACCACCCATGATGCCCAAAATTTGCAGCAAGCTAATAAAGATGTTAAAGATTGTCATGTATAACCCAATCGTCGCCAAGACATAGTTGGTCTCGCCACCATGGATAATGCGACTGGTATCATACAGAATGAAGCCGCTCATAATCATGATAACGACAGCGGATATCATCAATGACATCGCAGGTATCGCCAGGAAGATATTTGCCAATGCGGCGATTAACACCAACAGGAAACCTACCATCAGAAAGCCACCGAGAAAGCTAAAATCTTTGCGTGTAGCCAGTACATAAGCAGACAGACCCATAAAAATCACGCCAGTACCACCGAGCGACAGCATAATAATGTTCCCGCCGTTAGGCAGAGAAGCATACATACTCAGTATCGGTCCCAGTCCAAACCCCAGCATGCCGGTAACTAGAAAAACAATGCCAATACCCGCTGTCGAGTTAGCGAAACGGGGCAATACAAACATAGCAATTACCATCGCACCAATGACTGATATCAGATACGTCATCGGCGGCATATTCATAGCCATTGAAATCACGGCAGTAAAGCCACTGAACAGCAATGTGAGTGACAAAAGTAAGTAGGTGTTGCGTAGCACTTTACTTGTTGCTAAAGCAGATGGCGACCTTTGAGCAACTGCTGAGTAGTTTTGATTCATTATGAAGTCTCCAATTAAAAATTAAATACCAATTTTCCTAGCAAGGAATTCGACTATTGTATCCCATGAATAGTTCAAAGCAAATCCTGAAAAACATATGTGTTAGACCGTTGCTGAATCTTCTTGTAGCAAAGCTAATCCTCGAGTTACTATCAAAGACAGCCCTACTTCTTCGC
>JAJFJI010000065.1 GCA_021774205.1 Nitrosomonas sp. | reverse complement strand
ACATGGGATTTTTTTATATCTTTCCCATCCCGCCATCCGGAAGCAGCTGGTATTTTGTCCGCATGGGTCGGTACGACTTTGGTCATGATAGTGACGGCACTTTCTGCTGTACCACTGGGTATTGGGGCTGGTATTTACCTGGAAGAATATGCACCAAAAAATATATTTACTGAGATTATAGAAATTAATGTAACTAATCTGGCAGGTGTGCCATCTATCATCTATGGTTTGTTGGCATTAGGGTTGTTTGTCTATCAACTTGACTTTGGTCAAAGCATTTTGGCGGCAGGTTTGGCGCTTGCGTTATTAATCTTGCCAATTGTTATTGTCGCAACACGAGAAGCAATCCGATCTATTCCGTTAACAATTCGCGAAGGGGCATATGCGCTGGGTGCGACTAAGTGGCAGACAGTATCAGACCATATTTTGCCTTACTCTTCTGCGGGTATCCTGACGGGCGTCATTATCGGTCTGGCGCGTGCAATTGGAGAAACAGCGCCGATTATTACGATTGGTGCATTAACATTCATTGCATTCCTGCCGCCTTCCCCGGTAAAAAGCGAGTTTCCATTTTTGTCTTTTGAATGGCTGGAAGCCCCATTTACAGTCATGCCAATACAGATGTTCAATTGGGTGTCTCGGCCTGAAGAAGAGTTCCAATTTAATGCGGCGGCAGCCGGCCTTGTTTTGGTGGTAATGACGCTTACAATGAATGGCTTAGCGATTTATTTGCGTTATCGTATGCGAAAAAATATTAAATGGTAGAGGAATCATGCAAAATCAATCAGCATCAAATGCTGAAAAACTAGAATGCAAATCTGAAGTTAAAGGGTTAAGTTTCTATTATGGAGAATTTAATGCGCTCAACAAAATTGATATGGATCTCTATGATAAACAGATTACCGCATTAATTGGCCCGTCTGGTTGTGGAAAATCTACTTTTTTGCGGTGTTTCAATCGGATGCATGATCTCTATCCGGGTAATCGCTATGAAGGCGATATTATTCTGCATCCGGATGATGTTAATATTCTGTCAAAGAATGTCGATCCGATCGAAGTGCGTATGCGAATTAGCATGGTTTTTCAGAAACCTAACCCCTTCCCCAAGTCAATTTATGAAAATGTAGCGTATGGGCTGCGGGTTAGAGGAGTAAAGAAGCGGGCAGTGTTGGATGAAAAAGTCGAAACTGCATTACGCAATGCGGCTTTATGGGACGAAGTTAAAGACCGGATACATGAGCTTGCCTTTAATCTTTCCGGGGGTCAGCAGCAGCGTATGTGTATTGCTCGCGCATTAGCAACCGATCCAGAGATATTGCTGTTTGATGAACCTACCTCGGCACTTGACCCGATTGCAACAGCAAGTATCGAAGAACTAATTGCTGACTTGAAAAGCAAGGTTACAATACTCATCGTAACGCATAATATGCAGCAAGCTGCCCGCGTTTCTGATTATACTGCTTATATGTACCTGGGCGAGCTAATAGAATTTGATGAAACAGATACAATTTTTATAAAACCAAAAAATAGGCAGACGGAAGACTATATTACCGGTCGGTTTGGGTAAAATTATTCCCTGTGTTCATAGGGTCAGAAAGCACTAACGCATCCAACAAAACAGGCTCTTGACGATTGGACGCTCATCTGATTAGCATTTTAGATGTGAATTAAGAGCCTAAATATCAACCAGAAATTCCAGCTCTTAATTCAAATTCCTAAAATTAGTTGCTTGAAGCCTGTGCGTCTTCAACAATTTTATTTACGTCAGCACATTTTATATCGGGTATTTTGCCATTTACAACGGTGGTAGCACTCTTGACCGTATCATTAGGCATTTTGTCCCTACAAGACATCCAGTTCGAAATATTTTCAGCACTTATGTAGGTAAGTGAGGATTCAAGATTTCCGCTGGCCATTGTGGCCGTGGAGCCAAGAATAAACATTGACGTGAAAACAGCAATAACAAATCTTTTCATTATAGTTCCTCTTTGATTGATTTAAGTTTTTTTAACGACCATTTCAAATATACCTGAAAATTTTTTTCAGGTATATACCGTATTTTTCTGTGAAGCTTATGCTCCCTTCCAGGAACACCACAAAATTAACAGATATTTACACCATCAGTAAACCACTTTTTAGTACTTAATTTTTCAATCATTGCAAATTTAGAAATTTATCTCCTTACTAATTAGACACATTTGTAATATTATCTGTGAATATATTCGATAGTTATGGGTGTGGTTCTCTAGAAACGTAAGTGTGTGAGCTACATCTCAATATTTTAAAATATTATAATAACATCCCGGTGCTATCGCAATAAAGGGTGCAAGGGGATGACTATCGATTTCTAAGCAACTCGCCGTACTACTAGGATGAATGATACCGGGATTTTGTGCAAAGTGCCCAACTTCTACGCAAGTAGAACGATTGTTGAGTCTGGTGTGATCAAGTTTTGAGTCGGGATTTTTGCCAAGTTTTGCATAGATACCCTATACGCCAGTAGAGGGGAGCATTTGAGTAATCGCGGACCTTAAAAAATCTTGATTTGCAAAAGGCTTGAGATTGACTAGATCAACAATCACAGGTAGCATCGCCCCTTTTTGACAGTTAAGATAGGAACAAAAATGCGCAAAAAGCTGGTTGCGGGCAACTGGAAAATGCATGGCAGCTTGGTTCAAAATAATGAATTACTGGATGCTGTGATTGCGGGTACTGCTGGAATGCGTAAAGGTAATTGTGCGGTTTGCGTGCCCTATCCTTATTTGTCATCGGTTCAATCGATTTTGCAAAGTACCCATATTACGTGGGGGGCGCAAAACGTTAGTCAATTCAGCAAGGGCGCATATACTGGTGAAGTATCGGCGGCAATGTTGAATGATTTTTCCTGTCATTATGCAATTGTAGGCCATTCGGAGCGAAGGTCGTTGTTTGGAGAAGACAGCCACACAGTGGCTTTAAAATATACGGCTGTGCAAAATGCAGGGTTGATGCCGATTTTGTGCGTGGGTGAATCATTGCAGCAGCGGGATACGGGCGTGACGCAGCAAGTTGTTACAGAACAGCTAGATGCGGTGATCGGTCAGGCTGGCGTGGAATCGCTAAGAAAAGCAGTGATTGCCTACGAGCCAGTCTGGGCGATTGGCACAGGAGAAACAGCGACACCTCAGCAGGCGCAGGAAGTGCATGCGTTTATTCGTGAAAATATCGCCAAGCATGATATTGCAGTAGCGGCAGGCATAACCATACTATATGGAGGGAGTGTCAAGGCGAATAATGCCGCTGAACTCTTTGCTATGCCCGATATTGATGGCGGCTTGATTGGCGGTGCTTCGTTAATTGCAGAAGATTTTGTTACAATCTGCCGAGCAGGGCAGGATTAATATTTTTGGAGTAATGAGTTGGAATCCATTGTTTGGTCAATACATGTGATAGCGGCAGTTGTGATGGTTGTGATGGTGTTATTGCAGCAAGGTAAAGGCGCCGATATGGGCGCTGCATTTGGAAGCGGTTCAGCAGGCAGTGTATTTGGCGCAAGTGGTTCAGCCAATTTTATGAGTCGAACAACAGCGCTTATTGCAACCGTGTTCTTTTGTACTAGCCTGGGGCTTACTTACATTTCTACCAATAGAACTGAAGATGCGGGCGTGATGGGCCGCATGGGTGAACTGATTGAATCAAGTGAAACGCAGTCAACATTAACAGAAGCTGAGTCCGAAGAAGCTGAAGAGCTGGTTTCTGAAATTCCTGAACCTGAGGATTCATCAAATGCTGGTCGGATCCCCGACTAATATTGGCAGGGGAATTGATAGGCTAACGAAATTATCGGCATGATTCCTGTGAATTTTGTCGCCGACGTGGTGGAATTGGTAGACACGCCGTCTTGAGGGGGCGGTGGCGAGAGCTGTGCGAGTTCGAGTCTCGCCGTCGGCACCATCTCATTTTTCATATGGATTATTACTATCATGGTAGTATCATGACTAATCTGTTTCGGCTGAATTTAAAATTATCGACACCCAGTTTTCTATAAAACAAATGGTTTTCTCAAAAAATGCTTGAAAATTATTTTTCAATTTTATTGTTTCTTTTTATTGGGCTTGCCGTCGGAGTGGTGCCAATGCTGATTGGATGGCTAATGGCGCCAAACAACCCGGATAGCGAAAAATTGTCACCGTATGAGTGTGGTTTTGAAGCGTTTGGAGATGCGCGCATGAAATTTGATGTGCGCTACTATCTGGTAGCGATTTTGTTTATTTTGTTTGATTTGGAGATAGCGTTTTTGTTTCCATGGGCGATTGTTCTGGATGAGATTGGTTTGTTTGGTTTTATCGCTATGATGGTTTTTCTTGGCATCTTGATCGTAGGTTTTATCTATGAGTGGGCGAAGGGTGCGTTAGAGTGGGATTAAAGCGATGAGTATTGAAGGTACACTAGAAAAAGGATTTCTTACGACCAGCCTTGACTCGGTCATTAACTGGGGCCGTACGGGTTCCTTGTGGCCAATGACCTTTGGGCTGGCTTGTTGTGCGGTTGAGATGATGCAAACTGGCGCGTCACGCTATGATCTAGATCGTTTTGGGATTGTTTTTCGTCCCAGTCCACGTCAGTCGGACGTCATGATTGTGGCAGGTACATTATGTAATAAGATGGCCCCAGCATTACGCAAGGTTTATGATCAAATGGCTGAGCCACGCTGGGTTATTTCTATGGGCTCTTGTGCGAATGGCGGCGGTTACTATCATTACTCTTATTCAGTTGTGCGAGGCTGTGATCGTATTGTGCCGGTAGATATTTATGTTCCAGGATGCCCGCCAACAGCGGAAGCGCTGCTTTACGGCATTATACAATTACAAAATAAAATTAAACGTACGAATACTATTGCCCGCTGAGCTACGCATGTCCACTACTCAACAAGATCTTACCTCGTTATTACAGAGCATACTGACCGATAGAATCGTTAGCTTAAACGACCAATATAGTGAAATATCCATTGTCGTTCACCCTAAAGACATTTTAGGTGTATCGGAAGTTTTACGGGACCACCCAAAACTCAATTTTGATATGCTAATTGATTTATGTGGTGTGGATTATTTAGCTTATGGTGGCGAGTCGGGACGGAAGGATAGTCAGAGCAATAACCGTTTTGCTGCCGTGTATCACTTGTTATCGGTTAAACATAACTGCAGATTACGTGTTAAGACATTTGCTGATAATGATGAATTTCCAATAATCGATTCGGTTATCGATATTTGGCCGTCGGTGAATTGGTTTGAACGCGAGGCTTTTGACCTGTTTGGTATTGTCTTTTCCGGTCATCCAGACTTGCGCCGTATTCTCACGGATTATGGCTTTATTGGTAATCCATTCCGGAAAGATTTTCCTATATCAGGAAATCTGGAAATGCGCTATGACGTAGATCAGAAGCGAGTGATATATCAACCGGTCAGTATCGAGCCGCGAGAAATTGTTCCTCGCGTCATTCGAGAGGAACATTACGGAGATACGGAATGAGGTTGCTACAACAAAAAGATAAATATGTCGTCCATTTTTTCGATAAGACGCTGTGAAATGCTATGGCTGAGATAAGAAATTACACGATGAACTTTGGCCCTCAGCACCCTGCTGCTCATGGGGTGTTACGCTTGGTTTTAGAGCTGGATGGAGAGGTTATTCGTCGTGCCGATCCGCATATTGGGTTGTTGCATCGCGCAAC
>JAJFJI010000064.1 GCA_021774205.1 Nitrosomonas sp. | reverse complement strand
CGTCATTGGCGTTAATAATGCCAATTGCGATGGCTGTGGTGGTCAATGGGATGGTAAGCAGGTGGCGCCGGTCGGCCAGTTTCAAGCCAATTCTTATGGGTTGCACGATGTGTCTGGCAACGTCTGGGAGTGGACTTGTTCGGCTTGGCGTGACCAATATGATGGACAGGAACAGCAGTGTGTCAGTATGGAAAATTTTGACGCCCGCGTAGTGCGCGGCGGTTCATGGGGTTATGGTCCAAAATACGTGCGTTCAACTGTTCGCGGTGAGTTTAATCCGGATATTCGATATAATGGCTTTGGCTTTCGGGTAATGTGTTCATCGGCTATTGAATAAGGATCGCAGGGATTATGAAATTCATCCAATAAGTGAGCGCGTACAAGTGCCATGTTTTTTTACTCACCTTTCTCAAGCTCGTCTGACTGACATTGATCACCAAGGAAAAAAATGCCGTTTAGTCACAGTACCCAGATTTCTGCAATTGTTGGTTTTATAGAACAACTTCAGCCACATTCTATTTTAGATGTCGGTGTCGGTATGGGGCAATATGGTTTTCTCGCTCGTACTAATCTAGAAAATATTAATCTTTTTGTCGTTGATGGCGCAAAAGCAATTCAAAGGGCTAAAAGTGACTGGAAAGTTCGTATTGATGGCATTGAAGCATTTAAAACCTATCGCACCCCAGTGCATGATTATGCCTACAACGATATTTACTGGAATGATACACAGAAAATATTGCCAACGTTACCGGACAACCAGTATGAGCTGATTATCGCGGTCGATATATTGGAGCATTTTGACATAGAAGACGGGATCGAATTTCTCGGACATTTAAAACGAATTGCTGAAAAAAAAGTATTAGTGAGCACACCAAAAACATTTATCCATCAGGAAATAGAAGCAAATCCCTATGAAAATCATCGCTCACTATGGAGCCAAGAACAGCTCGAAGAACAGGGATTTACACAATTTATAAAAAATGAAGAAAGTTGGATTGCCGTTTGTTCACCTTGATAAGTCGATTTTTGAAAAATGTGAGTGAGTTATTTGACGCATGGTCCGTATCGGCCAGGTTGCAAATCATTTTGTAGGTGGTTGCTGAAAAATAATTTGCTGGACCAACAATTTTTTGTTTGACAGGCCAAACAAATTGAAATTTTGGATAGGTTGATTAGGGATAATACGTTTGTGGGCTCACAGCCGATAAATACATATATCTTCTGGATTATTCTTGCAAACGATTTGATAATTAAACTATCTCTGATAGTATTCTTTTTGCAGTGGTTTGAATCTGTAGCGCGTTTGGTATTTTTCGACACAAATTTCTGGTATGACGCTGAAAACAAAAACGGTGTTTAGTAAAAGTTGACTTGAGAATATTAATTAGCGATGATACGCAGGTTTTTTTATCCATCTACCCATTTCTGTCCATAGGGGGAAACAATGACGACCAACACAAGTAATCAATCTTTCAAACAACAAATCGATACAATCATTGGTGCAAAACATTTGCTTAAGCATCCTTTTTATATTGCCTGGACGGAAGGAAAATTGACAAAGGACCAATTGAGGCATTATGCGGAGCAGTATTTTCACAATGTGCTGGCTGAACCGACTTATTTAAGTGCGGTACATTTCAATACCCCGCACATCCATTCTGAAACCAACAGTGGTGACGTCAGTGTACGTCAGGAAGTTTTAAAAAATCTTATTGACGAAGAACATGGCGAAAAGAATCATCCTGCTCTGTGGAAAGCTTTTGCTTTTGCGTTGGGTTCCAACGATAAGAGCCTGGCGAATGCAGCTGCATTACCTAATAC
This sequence comes from Nitrosomonas sp., assembly GCA_021774205.1. GTDB lineage: Bacteria > Pseudomonadota > Gammaproteobacteria > Burkholderiales > Nitrosomonadaceae > Nitrosomonas. The sequence goes on along the minus strand of JAJFJI010000064.1, from coordinate 1,292 downwards.
GGAAAAATTGGTTTCGACATTTCGTGATATTTGTTTGAATCAGCCATTCTATGCGGGCCTAGCTGCATTGCATGCTTTTGAATCTCAGGTGCCAGAAATTGCTGCCGTAAAAATTGAAGGCCTGGCCAGATTTTATGGCATGACAAACCCGGAAGATTACGAATTCTTTACCGTGCATCAGGAAGCTGATGTCTATCATTCTCAGGCTGAATGGGCGCTGATTGAACGTTTTGCGGATACGCCAGAAAAGCAAGCCGAAGTGCTGGCTGCTACCGAAAAGGCCTGTGATGTGCTATGGGGTTTTCTTGATGGTATCCATGAGGAATATTGTGATAATCTCATTTGTGAGCAGGAAGCCGCTGTTACATTACATTAAATCTGTCTAATAGAAATAAGGGGGGTGGGTGATGCTATTTTCCCACTTACCTTCCTATCACTTTTTTGTGGCTAATGTTTTAATAGCGAGGAGCTTCTGGCTTTGTAGTTAATTTTTAATGCTTTTATTCTAGGTCGTTGGGTTGTGTTGACGTTGATGTTTTCTGTGTTACAAGAGCCCTCTAATTCGATGGATGGTTTTTTCGTATTTGCAGTTTGATTTAATTCACCGTAAGTTACATTTTTAACAACACGGTGTACGATGTAGTCATCAGGCATTACAAAATTCTTTGGCAGTTCATCTTGTGCCATCAGGCGATTAATGCCCACTTGAAGTAATTGCAATTTTAGCGTCATGTTATTATCTTCACACCTTTCCATGCTGGTTCCGTTTGTGAGCTTTTTTTGCATGACTTTGATTATTTTACGCGTATCAAAAATTTTTCCATTCCTGGCTGTAATGTAGTTGCTTTTATTTTTCCTGGATATTTTTCGTTTTCCCGTTGAATGGTGTATGTATCCCGCACGGATAAGCTCTAATTCAGTATCGTTAAATATAACCGTTGCATAAGTTTCATCGGCAACCATCTGGTCTAAAGTTTTTTCAGTCTTTTGACGCACCTGTTTTTTTTGTTCACTGTGGTTAGTGGTTTTTGTTTCGTCAATATCAATAAATGTATTAGATGGGTTGATGGTTGTCGAGTCACGGTTCAATTTTAGGTGTACCCTAGGTTTAGTATTTCGGTGATTTCTGGTGCTGATTGATGTTGGTGTTGGCGTCTTTGCCTGTTCATTTCTATCTTTTTGCATAACATTAAATAGTTTGTTTTTTATGCCTAGCTGATTAGTTCTTTTTTGATGGTGGGTCACGGTATAGTATAAGGCTGCTACCATGGAAAACGCGATGAATGGGGTTA
>JAJFJI010000063.1 GCA_021774205.1 Nitrosomonas sp. | reverse complement strand
GAGCGATGGTATTTATATACCATTACGCAATATTATGCCTGATCAGCCTGATTTCATGATTATTAATTCCATTTTGTCAGAAGAAGCTGTGTTGGCCTTTGAATATGGCTATGCGACGACGCAACCTAATGAGTTAATTATCTGGGAAGCGCAATTTGGTGATTTTGCCAATTGCGCGCAAGTCGTCATCGATCAGTTTATTACTTCGGGTGAAGCTAAATGGGGTCGGTTATGCGGATTAGTCATGATGTTGCCACATGGTTATGAGGGGCAAGGACCAGAACATTCGTCAGCACGGTTAGAACGTTACCTACAATTATGTTCCGAATACAATATTCAGGTTTGTGTGCCATCGACGCCTGCACAAATGTTTCATCTATTGCGACGGCAGATGATTAGGGTAATGCGAAAACCACTGATTATTATGACGCCAAAAAGCCTGTTGCGGCATAAAGAGTCAGCTTCACCCCTTGATGAGCTTGCCAAGGGGTGCTTTCAACCAGTTATACCGGAAACAGAGCAGCTTAATCCAGTAAAAGTGCGGCGTGTCATTGCCTGTAGTGGAAAGATTTATTATGAATTAATGGCTTATCGACGCGAGCATGAGATTGATAATATGGCGATTATTCGTATTGAGCAGTTGTATCCATTTCCACATGATGATTTTCAGGCCGAGATCAATCGATATAAAAAAGCCAAAGAAGTCATTTGGTGCCAGGAAGAGCCAGGTAACCAAGGTGCATGGCACCGGATTCAACATTACTTATTACGCCATCTGCGGCCGGATCAAGAATTGGGCTATGCTTTGCGGCCATCGTCTGCCGCTCCGGCAGCTGGATATCTTGCAAAACATAAGTTTAAGCAGAATGAAGTAATTGAAGCGGCTTTTAGAGAAAAAATTTAGCGAAGGGGATGTGGCCATGTTAGTTGACGTTAAGGTGCCCGTATTATCAGAATCGGTTGCGGAAGCGACATTGGTTTCGTGGCATAAGAAGCAAGGTGAACAGGTTGATCGTGGTGAAAATTTAATTGATGTTGAAACCGATAAAGTAGTGCTTGAATTGCCAGCACCTAAAGCCGGTGTGTTAACTAAAATTATTAAGCACGATGGCGCCAATGTGGTCAGTGACGAAGTCATTGCAACCATTGATACAGAGGCAAAAGGCGTAGTTGCTGAAACGGCCGTTGATGAATCACAATCACCCGAATTAAAAGCGGTAAATGCAACCACGAAAGAAAAAATTGAGGATAAGCCTATTGATCAGGGTGAGCCTGTTTTGATGCCTGCCGCTAGACACTTGGCGCAGGAAAATAACCTAAACATGACTGAAATTAGCACTATCAAGGGATCGGGACGTGACGGACGTATTGCTAAAGAAGATGTGCTGTCTTATGTGCAAGGAAAATCCAGTATGTCGTCAACGTCAACGGACCAAGTGATATCTGAAACGGTTGCTTCAGCACCAGAGATGGCCAGCCGGACTGAAAGAAGGGTTGCGATGTCGCGTCTAAGGATGCGTATTGCTGAACGATTAGTGCAGTCTCAATCTACTGCGGCGATTTTAACGACCTTTAATGAAGTCAATATGCAGGCGATTATTAGTTTGCGAACTCGATACAAGGTCGAATTTGAGAAGCAACATGGGGTTAAACTTGGCTTTACTTCATTTTTCGTTAAAGCGGTTGTGGCTGCATTAAAAAAGTATCCAATTATAAATGCGTCCGTTGATGGAAATGATATTGTTTATCATGATTTTTATGATATTGGGATTGCCGTCGGTAGCCCACGAGGCTTGGTTGTGCCAATTATTCGTGATGCTGATCGTTTATCACTCGCCGAAATCGAAATGCAAATTGCCGATTTTGCCGGACGCGCCAAAAATGGCAAGCTTACAATCGATGAATTGACAGGTGGAACTTTTTCCATCACCAACGGGGGCGTATTTGGCTCTATGCTTTCTACTCCCATTATTAACCCGCCACAGAGCGCCATTCTGGGCATTCATGCAACCAAGGATCGGCCAGTGGTAGAAAATGGCCAGGTGGTTATTCGGCCAATGAATTATCTTGCGTTTTCCTATGATCATCGAATTATCGATGGTCAAGAAGCTGTACTGTCCTTAGTAGCTATTAAAGAAGCATTGGAATATCCAATGAGTCCGTTGTATGAAGTTTAGTATACCGAAGCCGATTTTGATCAATAAATGATCTTGATATTTTCTGCCTTGAAAATTGTCGACAAAGATTGTAATAGGTCATCATGTAGTTCGACTCGCCAGGCGTCTCCAAGCTCAAGCTCGCAGACTGCCAGCTGGTTATGATAACTCATTGAAACTGGGCAGTAATAGTGGCCATTCTCATGGCCACTTTTATCCGGATGCGTCGTTTTATCAGGATTACAATAAGGGGCGAGTAATTCTTTTAGTCTGGTGATGTTTGATAATGATGCCTGGTGGCAATTTAAGCTGATTCTTTTGGCATAGCGTGAACGCGCACTCGCAAGATCAAACATTTTTTCAGCGGTGACACGTAGTTCACCGCTATTATCATGGTTGTAACTTCTTGTATTTACTTTTGCCTCAACGATTAGCAACTGGTCTTCTTTCAACCAACCGCGGTTAGCGTTAAATAGTTCATCAAAAACGACTAATTCTACCTGTGCATTACCATCATCGAGAACGATAACACCCATTCTTCCTCGTCTGGTTTTTTGTATGCGGACGTTATAAATAATGCCAGTCAAAAGTTGTGGCGCTTGTTGGGGATTCAGACGGTCTAATCGGGAATGTATAAATTGTTTCAGTTCTTGCTGATAAGTATTAAATAAGTGCCCGCTCAGATAGAAACCCAATCCAAGCTTCTCATTTATAAGCTTATCTCTTTCATTCCATGGTTCTGCGCTATTGAGTTGGGGTTTGAGGTCTGTTTCATCACTGTCTTGGAATAAACTTGCTTGTTTTGTCGTGCGACTGATTTGTTCAGCTGACTCAATGGCGATTCCCACAGATGCTAGCAAACTGGCACGATTTTCATTGATACAGTCAAATGAGCCCACGCGAATTAGCGCTTCCATGACGCGACGATTGACAATACGCCGGTCAACCCGGCTACAAAAATTGAATAAATCGGTAAAATGTCCATTTTCACCATGCTCGTTAATGATTGCGGTAATCGCGGTTTCGCCGGTTCCTTTTACTGCCCCCAAACCATATCGAATGGTTTTGTTGTTAACCGGCGTAAAATGATAGCTAGATAAGTTAATATCCGGCGGTTGGATAGTCAGATTATTTGTCAGACTATCTTTATAAAAAATATGTACTTTGTCAGTATCGTCCATATCTGCCGATAAAGTTGCTGCCATAAATGCCGCTGGATAATGGGCCTTAAGAAAGGCAGTTTGGTAAGCAATTAACGCATAGGCCGCTGCGTGTGATTTATTAAAACCGTAACCTGCAAATTTTTCCATCAGGCTAAATAGTTCTATTGCTTTATTTTCAGCCAAATCGTTTTTAACAGCACCCGCAACAAAAATATCCCGCTGTTGCGCCATTTCTTCAACTTTCTTTTTCCCCATTGCCCGGCGAAGTAGATCAGCGCTGCCGAGACTATATCCGCCAATGACCTGGGCGATTTGCATAACCTGTTCCTGATATATCATAATGCCGTAGGTGGCACTAAGAATGGGTTGTAAACGTGGATCAATATAATCGATACGTTTGCCATGTTTACGCTCTATAAATTCTGGAATCAGGTCCATCGGGCCAGGGCGGTACAATGCGACTAACGCGATAAGATCCTCGAAACGATCTGGTTTTGACTTCTGTAACAAATCCTTCATGCCACGTGATTCAAACTGAAAAACGCCAACTGCATTTCCTTGACGAAGCAACGCGTAAGTGGCGGTATCATCCAGTGGAAGCGCTTCCAGTGAAAATTGGCTTTCATCGGCCATTTCATTAATCGATGTTTCTTGTCGTAAAGCAAGATTCTGTTGCCTGATAAAATGGACGGCGCGGTCGATAATGGTAAGGGTTCGTAATCCCAAAAAGTCAAATTTCACCAGGCCGATTTTTTCTACATCATCCTTGTCGAGTTGACTCACGACTGAACCACCGGATTCGGTGCAATAGATGGGGCAGAAGTCAGTAATTTTTCCAGGGGAAATTAATACACCACCGGCATGCATACCTACGTTACGGGTAAGCCCTTCAAGATTTTCAGCTAGATCCAGCAAATTTTTGACATCTTCCTCTTCACGAGCGCGTTGATTTAATTGTGGTTCAATAGCATGTGCTTTTTTTAACGTCATGCCGAGTTCAAATGGCACTAATTTTGCGAGCTGATCGACAAAGTTATACGGCAAATCCAGTACCCGGCCAACATCACGAACAACCGCTTTTGCGGCCATGGTGCCAAAGGTAACGATTTGCGAAACGCTTTCAGTCCCGTATCGTTGCTTAACGTAGTCGATGACAAGTTCGCGCCGTTCCTGGCAAAAGTCGATATCAAAATCAGGCATCGAAACGCGTTCTGGATTAAGGAAACGCTCAAAAAGTAAATCGTAACGCAATGGATCAAGATCAGTAATACTGAGACAGTAGGCAACTAGGGAGCCAGCGCCAGAACCCCGTCCCGGACCAACCGGCACAGCATTTTGTTTTGCCCAGTTAATAAAATCAGCAACAATCAAAAAATAACCGGCAAAACCCATCTGTATAATGGTATTGACCTCAAAATCAAGTCGCTCTCGATATTTTGGAAACTGTAACTGATATTCGTCAGCCACTGGAAAAAGTGCATGCAACCGGCTAGTAAGACCAGCTAGCGCTTGATCGCGCAAATAATCTTCCAGACTCTCATTGTTGGGTGTTGGAAACAGCGGTAAACAATTTATACCCAGTTTTAGTTCAATATTGCAACGTTTGGCGATCTCAATGCTATTGGATAGTGCAGCGGGAACATCAGCAAATAATGCAGCCATTTCAGATTGGGTTTTGAAGTACTGTTGTTCAGTAAATTTTTTTGAACGGCGCCGATCACCCAGCACATAGCCTTCCGCAATGCAGACGCGTGCCTCGTGGGCTTGATAATCTTCTGGATGTAAAAATTGTATGGATTGCGTTGCAACAACTGGTAGATGAAGGTTTGATGCAAGTTTTAGTGATTGTTGCACCATTGTTTCTTCATTTGGGTGACCCTCTCTTTGTATTTCGATGTAAAATCTGCCAGGGAATAGATCTGCCCATGTTTTAGCACTCGTTTCAGCTTGAGCCAAATTGTTTTGCAACAGGGAAAGCCCAATATTGCCTAGACGTGCGCCTGATAAAGCGATTAATCCGTCTGACCCATATTCGTTTTGATCAAACCAGGATATTTTGAGTTCAGCTTTGCCGCGATATTGATTTTCTCGATAGGCGCGGGACAGCAAACGAGATAACAGCAAATATCCAGCGGAGGACTGGCATAGCAGCAATAGCCGCGTTGGTTTGTCACGGTCAGATTCATTGTTGACCCAAACATCGCAACCTATAATTGGTTTAATGCCATTTCTATTTGCACTTTGATAAAACTTTACCAGGCCAAATAGGTTGGAAAGATCAGTAAGTGCCAGTGCTGGCATGTCATCAGTGATTGCTTTTGAGATGGCATCATTAACACGAATGATACTATCCAGGATAGAATATTCACTATGTAAACGTAAGTGGATAAAAACAGGCGTATTGGGCATGATGTTACAATTTTTCGCTAGTCGATCGGATTTTTATTAACCAGGATTATTCTACATGATGTTGAAATCGCCCGAACTCCTCCTTCCTGCTGGTTCGTTAGAAAAGATGCATGCAGCTTATGCGTTTGGCGCAGATGCGGTTTATGCCGGCCAGCCACGTTATTCTTTGCGCGCTCGCAACAATGAGTTTGGCCTGGAACAACTTCGTACTGGTATTGCCGAAGCGCATGCAATGGCAAAAAAATTCTTTGTTGCCAGCAATATCATGCCACATAATGCAAAAATAAAAACTTATCTTTCTGACATGGCGCCAGTTATTGAACTGAAACCGGATGCGCTGATTATGTCTGACCCAGGGCTTATTTTGCTGGTTCGTGAAAAGTGGCCGGAAGTTCCCATTCATTTATCCGTGCAAGCGAATACAGTTAATTATATGGGCGTCAAGTTTTGGCAAAAAATTGGTTTAACGCGCGTTATTTTATCACGAGAATTATCGCTTGATGAAGTCGCGCAAATTCGTCAAAACTGCCCGGATATGGAGCTTGAGGTATTCGTTCATGGCGCATTGTGTATCGCTTATTCCGGGCGCTGCTTATTATCTGGTTACTTTAACCATCGAGATCCTAATCAAGGTACTTGTACCAATTCGTGCCGTTGGGATTACAAAGTGAAGTCTGCAGTGGCTGATGCTTGTGAGGATGTCGAGGCAGCGCAAAAAATTGATTTTGATTTTAATCAAGCAGTTGAGCAATCGAATGGGCCGCATGACCTGGTGAATGGTGAAAACCAGGAGATTAGGCGCCATCCTGCAGCTGATAAGATATATTTAATCGAGGAAAAACAACGTCCTGGACAAATGATGCCAATAATGGAGGATGAACATGGTACTTATATCATGAACTCCAAGGACTTGCGGGCAATAGAGCATATTGGACGGCTCGCTGATATTGGCGTGGATTCATTAAAAATTGAGGGCCGTACTAAATCACTCTATTATGTGGCACGAACGGCGCAGGCATATCGCCAGGCAATTGATGATGCCGTAGCAAAGCGTCCTTTTAATCCTTCGTTACTTGGAGAACTGGAAGGGCTGGCAAATCGGGGGTATACCGATGGCTTTTATCAGCGCCATCATAACCATGAAACGCAAAATTATTTGCGTGGACATTCAGAATCAAATCGTAGTCAATATGTGGGTGATATTACCGGTTTCGATAACGCCAATGGAATGGCGGAAGTATTAGTAAAAAATAGATTCCAGGTGGGTGATCGGTTGGAAATTATTCACCCTTCAGGGAATCAGACGGTCAAGCTTTCACAAATGACCGATATTCATGGTAAAAGTGTGGATGTCGCACCAGGTAGTGGTCACCGGGTCAAAATTCCTTTGACCGGTAATATTGAAAAAGCCCTCGTAGCAAGGTTCTTGTCGTAACCAAAG
>JAJFJI010000062.1 GCA_021774205.1 Nitrosomonas sp. | reverse complement strand
GGAGATTGGGGTAGGGCCGAGTATCGTCGTTGTAGACGAAGGTGTCGCTAAGACAATGACAACGACTACAGCTCAAGACGATGTTTATGCCTTTATCTTTGACCAGAAAGGGCTCATGGCTGGACTCGGTCTCCAGGGTTCGAAAATCACCAGAATTAATCCATAGAAAACGTAACTATTCAGCTTACCCCTAGAATCGGCTATTTCGGCGTAACAAAAAGATCATTGTCACGTGACAATGATCTTTTTACGCCTTGAACTAACGAATTTTATGGGCAATCTTAACATTACTGCGATGGTCTGAATTGTTACAAAAAAACACCTGGTTTGCGCTTCGGCAGGATGGCAGGTTTCATCGATTCGGGGGGCAACTTTCAGCGGAATGTCCTATTTTTGGTTTATCCGGCAAGTGCATTCATGCTAGATAATTAGCTTAAAAAAAGTTGAAACAAGCGATCCAGCAATTTCTCAAACGCAAGGAAGAAACCGAATGGTTTCGACAATGGAATTCCGGTGATACCGATTGAGTTAGTAAATTAGAGCCAACCCTGTGATCGGTACCAAGTGACAGTATCTCGAGCGGACTCACGTATCGGGCGTGGGTGAAGCCCGAGTTCATTCAGGCTGACAGAGGGATCGAAAAACATGTTGCGACGGGTCAGGCGCACGCCCGTTATCGTTGCTAACGGCATTTTACCGCTAACATAGTCTGCCCAGACTTCACTGCACCATGCCACTAACAAGGCGAACGAATAAGGGACCTTCCAACGCGGCAAAGGCCGTTTCGCTTCCTCTCCTAGAATACCCAACCAATCCGAAAGGAAAAAATTCTCCCCCCCCAGTAGATAGCGAATTCCGGCCCTCCCCTTTTTCATTGCCAAGATCATGCCCGTTGCTACATCTCTCGCATCGATAAGGTTGAAACTACAATTCAGATAGGCAGGCAATTCGCCTTTGCAAAACGCCACGGACATACGCGTTGGTGGCGTTTGTCGTCGATCGCCGGGCCCGACAGGCAAGGTGGGGCTGACCACGACAATGGGCGCTCCCTCTTCCACCATTCGGAAAACCGCTTGCTCCGCATGAAACTTGCTAAGGCAATATTGACCCAACATGTCACTTTCTTTTAGACGACGCGTCTCGACAGCACCACCATAGGGATTCGGGGAGGACAAGATGCTCTCAGTACTCGTGTACAGTATCCGTTTAGCCCCATTATCAAGGGCGGCGCGCATTACGTGGATGGTGCCGAGGCGATTGATGCTATCAAATTCCCAACGGTCGCGGCGCCAAAGATTGGGATCAGCGGCGAGGTGGTAAACATATTCGCAATCACGCGCAGCTTCCCGGACAGCAGGTTCATCACGAATGTCGGCACTGACCAGCTCTATCCGATCCAGTGGCAGATGGTCAACACAGGCGCCTGGTTGTTCCAGAACACGAACAGATTGACCTGTATCAAGTAACTGTGTCACTAGATGGGAGCCTAGGAAACCAGCCCCACCCGTAACCAAAATCAAGACAAAACACCTTCCGGCAAATGATCGGCTAAATACTGCAAGTGCTGTCGCTGGGGTCTCAGGCTTTCACGAGTCACCTTCTCAACGAGATTTAACGCAGCGTGATTCAATGGGCAGGGAAAATCTCCTGCAAGTCGGATCAGGTGGCCATTATAAGCATCAATTTCAGTGTGATTGTGGCCGAGAGGAATATCAGGGGCCATAGAGCAATAAGTGCCGCGCAGCGATGGACGAAAAAATAGTGCCATACATGCAGGTAATGCAGGAATACGGAGAATCAAAGCGACCGTATCGGGATGAAACGGCCCAATGCGGGCAAGTGGAATTTTGGCGTATTGAAGAATTGCGTAATTCTCGAGCAGCATACCAAAAAAAAGCTTCTTGGCCAGTTGATCGGTCAACAGCTCCCCATTATCCACGCCTGCCGCAGCAGCAAGTGGTGAGATGGCCGCATTGTACATAAGCTTGGTTGCTTTGTAAGGTCGGACATCTTCCACAAATTCGACGGGAAATAACTTCGCTTCTCCCAGCGCTAAGGCAAGTGACGCCAGTTGGTTCCGCTCGAAATCTGTAATAGCTCTACGCCCGCCAATATGCAAGCAACCCGGTCGGGTAATTCGTGTTACGGGACGATCGCGCAGACATTCTGAAACAAAAGAGGCAATGCCCTCACATACATGATCACGTCGTTCCAGTCCCGGATCAAAGCCGTTCTGAACGGGCACCAGAAAGGCGCCGTCAGGCAAACGAGCCAGTACCGCTGGATTATCATAGGTCTTGGTGCAAAGTAGAATAAAACCTTCTTCCGGCGGCGTCCAATCATCAAAAGCCACCATGGGGATTTGTTGCGTTCCAAGCCCAACCACCGTTACGCCTTCCTTACAACCCTGCGCCACCTTGCCGTGATCAGCGTCCACCAGGATCACGGAATAACCCGCCCGTGACAGGCTCCAGGCCAGAACAGTTCCAATACCCCCTGCGCCCAAAATGTGAATCGGTTTGCTTATCAAACGAGACATCTATACATCCAGGTAAATTAATCGAAGAGGATTTATAATATCATAATAATAAAAGAGATAGTTTAATCTGCTATTCTTAGTATCATTTCCGACAAGTTTGTGTTAAAGACAGTCCGACAGGGTTTATGTTATATTTTACGTGTTTATTCGTGTTTGCTATTTAACTCTGCACCAGGAGATGAAACCCTAAAGTACCAAATTTTATCAATGTTGCGAAACTAAATATTCTTTAGCAAGGTTTACATTTATATGATAAAAAACAATTACTTGACGCTCGCCGCGTTTCTCTTCATTACGCTATATTTGCTCCCTGTATCAGCCGAAGAGAACCACGTTCAACATCCAGATTCGGTTGTATTTAAAAAGCCGGCGACGCAAGAATATTCCAATCTCAAATCTGAAGCAGACAAACTTCACGAATATTGCGAAAATCTGCAGAAGGAAATGGATGACAGCCCAATAAGCCACAATGCAGCATACGAGCGTTATAAAGCCGAGTGTATGAGATAGTAAGCGGCTTCCGAGGATCACAATTTATAGCGACGTTGCGCATATTATTCCTGTTGCGCTGACTGCGGGCGAATAAGACTGGAAAATGACGAGGAAATTTCACGCTCCCTTATTAGTGGATTAACATGAGCGTGCGCCTTAAGCTCGGCAAACGATAATTGCTGATCAAACCGTCCGGACTCATAAAGATACTCAGGCAAGTAACCACTTAATAAAATTTTCCAGGAAAATGGCAAATGTCCCGGGTTTACCCTGCTATGCAACCAAATCAAACTGGTACAGTTTGCAAGCAGTGTATTATAAAAAGCGGGTTTTTCATATAATGCATTAATTTTGTTAATGTATTCCAGAAAAAAACGCTTGCCATCTTCTTTCGGCGCATTTATCCGATAACGGTAAACCTGTTCGGGCGGGTCCTGTCGATAATTGGTGCGTAATCCAATCACATCACGCTCATCAGCAACGACATATATCAACTCAAATTGCCTGAAAAACCCTTTGATGGTTGAATAACTCTCCCCT
>JAJFJI010000061.1 GCA_021774205.1 Nitrosomonas sp. | reverse complement strand
TTATCGATCGAAGATCGACCACGATGTGAAAGGCGATGCGAATTTTTCTGTTCCTAGCAACGCCATTGGATTGACCCAGAACGGTAGTTTTGTCGACACGAATGCAAAAACCTCGGTGACCATGCCTGACAATGTTATGTTCGGCTTCTCCCACCGTCTCAATTCACGTTGGGCTATTTCCGCAGATGCGTTGTGGACGCGTTGGAGCCATCTTCAGGAATTCAGAACCGAATTTTCGTCCGCACAATCCGATGAAGCTCAGAGCTTAAAATGGAAGGATACATGGCGATACGCCTTTGGTGTCAGCTATTTTCCGAAGGCGGGTAAGTGGACTTTCAGAACCGGCTTTGCCTATGATGAAACCCCTGTTCCCAATTCGCGTCTTAGTACCTCGCGAATTCCTGATAACGATCGCTATTGGTTGACAGCGGGCTTTACCTACACATTTGTTAATAATTTAAGCTTACATGGTGCATATGCGCATCTGTTTATTCCCAATCCTTCCATCAATAGAAGTGGTACAACCGATGACCGTCTCATCGGTGAATTTTCCGAGCAAATCAACATCATCGGTCTGCAACTGGACTGGCGATTCTAATAATTCGTAGATTTGTATTCTGGAATAAAAAATCTGGGTTCATTATTACCATGAAGATCAGAAAGCACTTGACGAGAATTTCTGCATGATCTTCCCGCATTTTATGGTGAAATTTGGTTTTGCCTTGTTCAGGTTGGGTAAGATCACTGCGCGACAATTTGTAATTATCTGGAATTGTCTGTGACCGATTCTTCGGTCGTATCTTTGCTTGCCGCAGCACTCGTTGCGTTTCGCCTGTGAGTAAGTTGGTATAACACCGGCAATACCAGCAAAGTTAATGCAGTCGACGTTAGAATGCCGCCGATTACTACTGTCGCTAGCGGTCGCTGCACTTCCGCGCCGAGACTTGTTGCTAGCGCCATGGGAACAAAGCCAATTGCGTCCGTCAATGCCGTCATTAATACCGGGCGCAAACGCGTCAATGCGCCTGTTTGGATTGCATCATCCAACGTATACCCTTGCTCACGTAAATTGCGGATAAATGTCAGCATGACGATGCCATTTAAAACCGCGATGCCAGACAAGGCAATAAAGCCGACAGCCGCCGAAATCGAGAAGGGAATGTCACGCAGCCATAGTGCCCAGATTCCGCCGCATACTGCAAATGGAACGCCGCTAAATACCAGCAGTCCGTCGCGGATATTGCGGAACATAATGTAGAGCAAGGTAAATATCAGTCCGAGCGCGATTGGCACGACAATTTTCAAGCGATCGGCTGCTGAAACCATTTGTTCATACTGCCCGCCCCAAACCGTCCAATAACCGGCCGGTATCTGCACTTGTTCGGCAATACGATCCTGCGCTTCTCTAACAAAAGAACCTAAATCCTGTCCCCGTACATTTGCACTGATCACCGCTCTGCGTTTGGCGTTTTCACGACTGATTTGATTTGGGCCTTCGACTATTTCTATGTTGGCTACATCACCCAGGGTAACAAAGACAGCTGGGATTGCTACGGCGTTAGGAAGCCGGTTTGGGTTGTTGGCAACGTTCCCGTCTGCAAGTGGCGCTGCTGCAGGGAGTCTGATCGGTAAACGTTTGAGCGCTTCGGTGTCGCTACGCAGCTGTTCGGGTAAACGGACTTGTAATTCAAAACGACGGTCACCTTCGTAAATAAGACCGGTACTTCGTCCACCAACGGCAATCATGATGGTGTCCTGAACATCCTGTACATTCAGGCCATAACGTGCCATTTTTGCCCGATCCATTTGCACGGTCAGTATCGGCAACCCGGTAATCTGTTCGATTCTCACATCCGCTGCGCCAGGAACGGTTCCCAGGACGCTTTCAATCTGCTCACCCACGGAAAGTAAGACATCCATGTCGTCGCCAAATATTTTTACCGCAACATCTGCACGCACGCCCGTCAATAATTCATTAAAACGCATTTCTATCGGCTGGGTAAACTCATAATTGTTACCTGGCACGCCTTTTACGGCCTGTTCCATTGCGGCCACTAACTCCGCCTTAGATTGATATTCTCCTGACCACTCCGACTCGGGTTTTAGGATGATAAATACATCTGCCACACTAGGCGGCATTGGGTCAGTGGCGATTTCCGCGGTTCCAATTTTGGAGAAGACTCTGGCAACTTCCGGGAACGTCTTTATTTTTTTCTCTAGCTCATACTGCATTTCAACTGCTGTTGTCAGGCTCGTTCCAGGAATACGTATGGCATGAAGTGCGATATCTCCCTCATTAAGCGTCGGAACAAATTCGCTGCCCATACGGGTTGCCAGCAAACCGGACAACACGACAACAACCACCGCCAATGTAACAGTCATTGCTTTGTAATTCATTGCAACCGTTAGAGCAGGTAGATAGATTTTTTTTGCCCATAGCACAATGGTGCTTTCTTTTTCGTTTACCTTGCCAGACATGAACAGTGCAATTGCCGCTGGAACAAATGTTACCGAAAGAATAAATGCACCGACTAACGCGGTTACCACCGTAAAAGCCATCGGGTGAAACATTTTTCCTTCCACGCCGGTTAAAGCGAAGATAGGGATATAGACGATGATAATGATGAACTCGCCGAAGAACAGTGCCTTTCTCGCTTCCTTGGAGGCGGTAAAAACAACACTTAACCGTTCACTAAGTGTTAATATTCTTCCCAATCGCGCCTGTTCCTTCGCCAGATGCCGCATGCAGTTCTCAATAATCACAATCGTGCCATCAACGATAATGCCAAAATCCAGCGCACCTAGGCTCATTAGATTTGCACTAACGTCATTGGCGACCATGCCGCTAAAGGTAAACAGCATAGAAAGCGGGATAATCAGCGCGGTAATCAACGCCGCACGGATATTGCCTAGAAACAAGAACAACACTGCAATGACCAGGATTGCTCCCTCTACCAGATTGGATGCTACGGTCTTAATGGTTTTATCCACCAATGTAATACGATCATAAACAGGCGTTGCAACTACCCCTTCTGGCAAGCTACGATTGATTTCAACTAATTTGTCAGCGGCTGCTTGGGCAACAATGCGGCTGTTTTCTCCAATCAGCATGTGGGCGGTTCCCATCACGGTTTCCTCGCCATTTTGCGTCGCCGCGCCGGTACGCAATTCTTTGCCGAGGATGACGTCTGCTACATCCTTGATGCGAACGGGGGTGCCTTGTCGACTGCTGAGTAAAATTTCGCCAATTTCAACTTGATTAGCCACTTGCCCGGGAACCCGGACCAGATATTGTTCGCCGCTTTTTTCAATATAACCCGCACCAACGTTAAAATTGTTTTGCGCCAACGCAGTGGTAACATCTAGCAACGTCAAACCGAATGAAATCAATTTGTCAGGATAAGGCGTTACATGAAACTGTTTAACATACCCACCGATTGAATTTACTTCGGTGACGCCTGGAACAGTTAGCAGTTGCGGCCGGATTATCCAGTCCTGGATTTCCCGCAAATCGGTTGTGTTATAGGCAGTTCCGTCCGGTTTTTTGGCACTCTTCTCGGCGCCAACCGTCCACATGTAAACTTCACCCAGCCCGGTGGAAATTGGCCCCATGGAAGGTTCTATTCCGACAGGCAAACGCCCTTTTGCCTCCTGAATTCGCTGACTAACCAGTTGGCGCGCAAAATATATGTCTGTATCTTCCTTAAAAACAACGGTTACCTGGGACAGGCCATAACGGGAAAGGGAGCGGGTATAATCAAGATTTGGTAGGCCAGCCATTATCATTTCTATTGGAAAAGTTATTCGCTGTTCTGCTTCCAGTGGCGCATATCCGGGTGCTGTAGTATTGATTTGTACCTGAACATTGGTAATGTCCGGCACCGCATCGATAGGAAGATTCTGGTAGCTGTGTATACCGAGCATTACCATTGCAAAAACGGCCACCAGAACAAGACTGCGATGCTGAATGGAAAGTTGTAATATCCGCTCAAACATGAATAACCCTCAGCTCAGGAAAGGTCCGGTTGGATGCATGCCAGTTTTTTTTGCGACGTTGTGGTTCAATGAACATGTGAAGTACCTGCCTTGCCCAATTCCGCCTTGATTGCAAAGCTGTTGCCTGCTGCGTATTGTTCTCCGGCTGCTAAGCCAGTAAGCACTTCCACCATTTTTCCGTCACTACGACCTAATGTTACTGGGCGCGCTTCAAAGTAATCGCCATAACGGCCAAAAACCACGGTCATATCATGTAATGTCTGCAGCGCATCCACGGATATCGCGACTGGCGCTTGAATTTCTTCAGCCAATAGCGATGCATTAATGAACATACCTGCTTTCCATTGTCCCAACGTATTATCCAACGTAATGCGTGCTTCTGTGGTCCGCGTCTGCTCGTTGACGAACGCGCTGATAAAAGAGACTGTCCCTTCGCCGGCTATATCCTGGCCGACTGCATAAATAGTGGCCTGTTGTCCTAGCTTAATGCTGTTTAAATCCTTTAGGTATACCATCAGTTTTGCATACATGGTTGAAATATCTACTAAGGTAAACATTTCAGTATCTTCTTTCAGAACTGATCCTTGTGCTAATGTTTCAGTAGTAAGGAGTCCAGTAATCGGCGCGCGGATTTCATAGAGATTCAGATTGTTTTTTTTCTCTCGGGCGGTTTCCGGTCGTTCTCCAATCACGAGCAATTTTGCTGCGGCCAGATCCAACATAATTTCTGCTTCATTGAGTAGCTGCTGAGCGGTCAGATACTCTTGTTCAGCAGTAATTTTTTCATGAAACAGTTTTTTCTCTCGTTCATATGTTAACCGCGCTAAATCAAGCCGTCTCTGTGCTGCAAGAAACTGGCTGCGTAATTCAGCCAGCATTTGGCTCTCAATAACGGCTAGCACCTCGCCCTTTTTTACTTGTTCACCTTTGTGACGATTAACCGTGTCGACAATGCCCGGTACCCGCGGCACTACACGCACAATTTTATGATGATTGAAAGCAGTCTGACCGGGTAACTGAAGCATTGGTCTGATCACGGCAGATTCAGCCGTTTTAAATTCAATATTTGTACGCGCCGCTTTCTGTTCAGACATTTCAATTCGCATTTCCACCTGGCTATATCCCCAGTGATAGGTTTTTCCTTGCCATTCAGCGGCTATGGCGACTTCGAAAGAGTGCGGTTCTTCAATTATCTGATCACCAACTAAGTAGCCACCTTCCTGTTGAAAATTGATTAATTGACCGGGTCTGCCAAGGCGGGACAGGGTTATTGCGACTTTGGCTTCGGCAGGTGAGACTGGTTGGGCATTTTTATAAAGAAAAATGCGGAGTTGCGGAGGAACCCCTTTTTCGTAGATTGTTACTTCCACGCCAAACTTGTCGGTAGTAAAAAGCTTTCCACCTTTGGGTCCCTTCTTATACTGTTGGTCTTCGTGGTCTTCATGGTCTTCATGGTCATCATGCTCACTATGCATTTCACCATTATTTGAGTCAGAATTATCCAGATTAAGGATTAGCCCGCCGAGAATGGCGGAAATTACAACTAATATTAGGATTGGTTTCAGATTGGTCTTGCTCAAAATATGCTCCTTAAACGCATAAAGCCAAAGCAATCAGCCACTTAATTTGATGCATTCTCAATAGGTGCCGCAATGAGGCGCTCGATTTCATTGACAAGACGTTGATAATTCGCCAATGCACGCACATACAATGTTTGGTTTTGAAACAAGGCGCGTTGTGCGTCGAGCATGAATAAAAAATCAAATCGGCCTAGCTCATAGCCTCTTCTGGCGATCATGAATGATTCTTTGGCCCCTGGTAGAATTTCATCTTGCAACACTCGAATCTCATTCTGCGCTGCGATTAACGCTTCATACGTCTGCACCAGCAGACTTCTTAACATTAAGTCTGTCGCTTCCCACTGATCCTCCGCCTGGTCCACGCGTTGATGTGCTTCAAGTATATTACCCTGATTGCGGTCAAATAATGGCAAAGGAACGGAAATTCCTACCAAAGCTGTGGTGTCATTTAAAACCCCCGAATCTAGCTCGTCTAGCTTCTGTGCATAGCGTCGGATACCCGCGCTAACGGTGATATCCGGCAGGCGATGCGCTTGCTGCAGCTTTAAATTGGCCTTGCGTTGCGCCAAATTGGCCTGGCTGCTCAATGCGGTAGGATTGACGCGAACGCGTTCGGTCAGTGTATCGAAATTCGGTATTTCAACGAGAGACTCAAGATCACCTGCCGCATGCTTGAATTGTGGCGCGGGATTACCCCACAATAAAGTCAACTGTTTTCGGAAAGCATTTAAGTCACGTTGCGCCTGCTCGAGTTCGATCTTTGCAGTGGCAAGCGTAACCTCTGCGCGGGTCTCTTCGATAGGCGGTGCTTTTCCAGCCTGGACACGTTTTCTGGCGGCATCAACAACTTTTTGCGCTAAGATTGAATTGTCTTGCGCTAGTTTCAGCCGCGCTTGTCCGGCCAAAATATCCGTGAAGATATTTGCTACCTGGGCAATCAAATCCAAACGCCTGGCTTCATAATTCCTTTCAGCCCGTTCTTCATTTAACGACGCGGCATTTCTTCGTGCCCGTCGCTTTCCACCAGTTTCAAGTAATTGACCAATCCGAATCGAGGTAAATGTTCCGCCTGGCGTAATATCGGTTCTAGTGCCAAGATCTCCAAAATCTATTTGTAATCGTGGATTTGGCAACAATCCAGCTTGCAACGTCACGCCTTCTAAAGCCTGTATTTCTTTAGCAAAAGACGCTAATTCAGGATTATGCTGCAACGCAAGCTGAACAGCATCACGCAAAGTAAGCGCTGTATTCTCCACAGGTAAAGATGATGAAGTGTTATTGATTTCTTGCGCCGGAAACATTGTGGGCGCGTTACTCTCAGCAATTGACAAGGAAGACAATGCAGAACCGAAGACAAGTAATCCGACACCTATCAATCGCCTGCACCAGTCCCGTAACAGCGTAAATAATGCGCAAAAATTCATAGCGATCTCTCGTACACACGTTGCACGTGATTTCAATTGATCAAGTAACGGATAAATTGGCCCTGCATATATGAAAAAACTTGCAATTATACAATCGCCATTCCTTCATTTGTCAGCATGTCTATGAGTGCGATCATCGGCAGTCCAATCAAGGCATTGGGATCTTCGCCGGTCATCCGCTCGATAAGCGCAATACCTAGTCCTTCTGACTTCGCGCTGCCTGCGCAATGATAGGGCTGCTCCTTGTTGAGGTAATTTAATATTTGCTGATCGCTTAATTGGCGGAATTTAATACAAAAAGGAACAATTCGTGTTTGCATGTGATTGTTGCGGCTGTTAAATAGACTGACTGCAGTATAAAATACAACCTCCTTTCCACGCATAAAATGTAACTGTTTAATCGCGTTTGCATGGTTTAAGGGCTTGCCCAGCTGAACACCATTCAACACTGCTACCTGATCGGCGCCTATGATTAGTGCTTCTGGAAAAGTTGATGCAACTGCACGGGCTTTGGTTTTGGCTAATCGTAACGCGGTAGCCTCAGGTGTTTCGCCAAGTAGGGGAGCTTCATCAATTTCTGGGTTAGCGGTTTCAAATGGAATTTGCAATCGCTGGAGTAGTTCGCGACGATAAATAGAACTCGATCCTAGTACGAGTTGCAACGGAATACTTTGTTTTTCCAAAATTCTATTCTGTTTTTTTGACTTGTAAAGTTAAAAACTATAACATGCGCGCGTTATGTCTGTAAGATTTGTCATAGATTCTTTTGATTTCGTACGCAATGGGGGGATACATCATGGTAAAATATCTCCCGCTGAATTTTCGCGTTTACAAAGTTATTTGTTCGATAGAGAAGGCGAACTGATTTATACAATCAACGGCTTATTTGACGAAAATTACAAGCCAATATTGCAAATTCTCATTCGAGGTGAGATAAATCTCTGTTGTCAGCGTTGTCTTGGCAAATTAGTGCATACACTGGATTTGCAGGCAAATTTGTTACTGGCAAACGATGAAGATGAACTTGGTCAATATGATGAAGATGACGCCATTGATAGCATTTTGGCAACATCTGATATGGACGTCATGTTGCTAATTGAAGATGAGATAATTCTGGGCCTATCGACTTCCTCGCGCCATCAGGAAGATGAGTGTTCAATTAAGAGCAATCTCACGGCTGACAAAGAGTCATCAGTGCATCCATTTGCAAAACTCGCCGGACTAAAGAAAACGCATTAACCTAATAAGGAGCTTAGAGTATGGCTGTTCAACAAAATAAAAAATCTCCGTCGAAACGCGGTATGCGCCGCGCGCATGATTTTTTGTCTAACCCGCCATTAGCATTAGAACCGAATACTGGAGAAGTGCATTTACGCCATCATATTAGTCCTAAAGGCTATTATCGTGGCAAAAAGGTAGTTACAACCAAAAACGATAACGACTAGAATCCCTTTCTGCCGCAGAATCTACCCGGTATTTAACTTTTTTCAGCTACAAAGAACATTTAAATTGAATATCACTGTGGCAATTGATTGCATGGGTGGCGACCATGGGCCTCATGTAACCGTTTCTTCAGCTGTTGAGTGTCTAAAGCGAGATCCTGAAACGGACATAATCCTGGTAGGAATTCCTGGTGCCATTAAAGCTGAATTACTTTTTTTGAAAACTCAACTTGGCCCACGATTAAGAGTTCATGCGGCAAGTGAAGTCGTAGGCATGGATGAGCCACCTGCATTGGCGCTGCGTGGCAAAAAAGATTCTTCAATGCGCGTCGCTATCAATTTAGTAAAAAATGGCGAAGCGCAAGCATGTGTTAGTGCTGGCAATACAGGTGCTTTGCTAGCAACTTCCCGATTCGTTTTGAAAACCATCGAGGGGATCGATCGCCCTGCGCTTGCTGCTGCTTTACCTACTATCAAAGGTCATACCTATATATTGGATCTTGGTGCTAATATTGATTGTATGCCGGAACATTTACTGCAATTCGGTCTTATGGGTTCAGCGTTGATATCGTCGATAGAAAACAAGGTTGCACCTAGCGTCGGTCTGTTGAATATCGGTGAGGAAGCTATAAAGGGAAATGAAACCGTGAAACAAGCGGCAGAATTGCTACGTGATAGCGGCCTCAATTTTTACGGCAATATCGAAGGCAATGATATTTACAAAGGTACCACGGACATTGTGGTCTGTGACGGCTTTGTAGGCAATGTAACCCTAAAAACATCAGAGGGGTTAGCCCAAATGCTGGCAACCTATCTGCGCGAAGAATTTAAACGAAATTTGCTGACTAAAATGGCCGGGCTAGTTGCTTTACCGGTAATTAGTGCTTTTAAACGGCGGGTAGATCATCGCCAATATAATGGCGCCAGCCTATTAGGATTACGTGGTATTGTCGTTAAAAGCCATGGTTCGGCAGATAATTATGCTTTTTGTGCAGCCATCAGGCGAGCAACCGAGGAGGTCCGTGGCGGCATGCTGCGCCGGATCAGTGAGCAGGTAGCAGAATTATCGCTTCACTCTAAACCCTTGCTAAAGGTTAATACAAAATAATGTATTCAAGAATCATTGGAACAGGTAGTTACTTGCCAGAAAAGATTCTCACAAACCATGACCTGGAAAAGATGGTGGATACGAGTGACGAATGGATACGCACCCGTACTGGAATTACCCAGCGGCATATCGCGGCAGAGGGCCAAATGGCGAGTGACCTGGCAGTTAATGCCAGCCTCAGTGCAATGGAAAATGCCAATATAGAAGCTGGCGAGATTGATCTGATTATTGTCGCCACTACCACACCGGATATGGTTTTTCCCAGCACCGCCTGTATTTTGCAAAATAAGTTAGGCATCAAAAATTGTCCAGCATTTGATATGCAAGCAGTTTGTAGTGGTTTTGTCTATGCACTCGCCACAGCTGACATGTTTATTCGTGCAGGTAAATATCGCAACGTACTCGTTGTGGGTAGTGAGATTTATTCAAATATTGTTGACTGGAAAGACCGTAGTACCTGCGTGTTATTCGGTGATGGCGCGGGTGCTGTGTTATTAACTCAAAGCGACCAACCGGGAATCCTTTCAAGTCATTTACATGCCGACGGAAATTATAGTAGCGTACTTTCTGTGCCTGGTAATATTTGTGACGGCAAAATACAGGGCAACCCATATGTCAATATGGAAGGTAATACGGTCTTCAAGTTTGCTGTAAAAGTACTTGAAGAAGTTGTGCTCGAAGCAATCGCGGAAAATAATTTACAAACAACTGATATAGACTGGTTAATTCCTCACCAAGCCAATATTCGTATTATCCGTTCTACCGCAAAAAAACTTGGTATTTCGATGGATAAAGTGGTGACCACCGTTGAGAAACATGGCAACACTTCAGCAGCATCCGTACCATTGGCGCTGGATATCGCGGTTCGTGATGGACGCATTCAATCGGATCAATATGTGCTGCTGGAAGGTGTTGGCGGCGGCTTCACCTGGGGAGCGGTATTACTCCGCTGGTAACCAATGAAATTTGCATTTGTATTTCCCGGTCAAGGCTCGCAATCCATTGGTATGATGAATGGATATGGGGACCTTCCGATTATCGGCGAAACTTTCTCTGAAGCTTCGGATATTCTTGGCAAGGATTTCTGGGCTATGGCCAAAGATGGACCCGCTGACGATCTCAATCTGACCATCAACACCCAACCATTGATGTTTATCGCAGGTGTTGCCGTCTATCGCGCCTGGATTGACTT
>JAJFJI010000007.1 GCA_021774205.1 Nitrosomonas sp. | reverse complement strand
GAAAAGTGGTGTTGCCTGTGGTGATCAAGTTGAAATACTACTGACCACACCGGGACAAGGCGTTATTGAAAAAATCCAACCGCGTACAACATTATTGTATCGAAGCGATGCATTCCGGGAAAAAATTATTGCAGCTAATATTAGCCAGATTATTATTGTCGTAGCCGCTATTCCCAGTTTTAGCGAAGAATTAATCAACCGCTGCCTCGTTGCTGCCGAAAGTCAATGTATCAGAGCACTCATCGTGTTAAACAAGGCTGATATGGTAGCACCAACCCACAGCGCCGCTTTGACACTTTCTTGCTACCAAGAACTGGGTTATCCGTTAATACAACTGAGTGCAAAAAATAATATCGCGACACTTATTCCATATTTGAAAAGGAATGTTAGCGTTCTGGCCGGTCAGTCTGGCATGGGAAAATCAACACTTATTAATGCACTGATTCCAGAAGCAAAGCGCACAACTGCTGAAATTTCTGTTGCACTTGATTCAGGAATCCATACTACAACCCACGCTCATCTATATCATTTTGACGCTGATAGCCATATTATTGATACGCCCGGTATCCAGGAATTTGGCATCCATCATATTAAAGATGAAAATCTAGCATGGGAATTTGTTGAATTCCGTCCTTATATTGGACAATGTAAATTTAATAACTGTCGACACACTCACGAACCGGATTGTGCATTGATAAACGCGGTACAACAAGGAAAAGTCAGTAAACGACGACTGGCTTTCTACCATAAGTTACGACACCAAACCCAATAAAAAACTCAATTACACATCGAGATTTTTTGCTTTCAATGCATTATTTTTGATAAATTCCCGACGCGGTTCCACCACATCGCCCATTAACGTGGTAAAAA
Source organism: Nitrosomonas sp. (assembly GCA_021774205.1). GTDB lineage: Bacteria > Pseudomonadota > Gammaproteobacteria > Burkholderiales > Nitrosomonadaceae > Nitrosomonas. Next base: position 29,470 of record JAJFJI010000007.1, on the reverse strand, counting down.
TTTCATCTGTGAGAATTGTATCTTCGATCTGCGTACGGAGCAACCGACGGTTATTCGGATCCATCGTGGTCTCCCACAATTGGTCGGGGTTCATTTCACCCAGTCCTTTATAACGCTGAATCGCGAGTCCTTTTTTAGCTTCTTCAAATAGCCATTCCAAAACCTGTTTGAAATCATTGACAGCGTGACTTCTATCCCCTCTTTTCACTAACGCTTTGGAACTAAGTAATCCATCAAATACTTGAGCCGCTTTTTTAATCTGATCATAATCACCACTAAGCAAAAATTCCTGTTCGATATGACTCGTATGGACGTTACCATGTATCATACGCGTTAGTCGCAGTCGATAATTCTCAGCAATATCATCATACTCCGCAACAATTTTTACATCGCTTATTCGGGACATAAGCCGATCAGCACTATTTTTTGCATTGACTTCATTACTCAAGTCTATGTCTAAGTCAGAATGACGCAGTAAGGAATGCAATACCTTTCTGTCAATCAAATGACTCATGCGCTCGATCACGGTTTCGGTTAATAAATATTCATCAGCAACTTTTGCTAATGTTTCACCAGTTAAAGGGGATTGTCCGTCGTCAGGATAGAGTTCAGCATTAGTTAATGCCAGCCCCAGCATATATTGTTTAAGTTCATAATCATCTTTAACATAACGTTCCTTTTTACCATGCTTGATTTTATAGAGGGGAGGTTGAGCAATATAAACATGGCCCCGCTCAATCAATTCTGGCATTTGCCGGTAAAAAAAGGTCAATAACAAGGTGCGAATGTGTGAACCATCAACATCGGCATCGGTCATGATAATAATTCGATGATAACGTAGCTTGTCCGGATTATATTCGTCTTTCCCAATACCGGTTCCTAATGCAGTTATCAGAGAAATTATCTCCTGCGAAGAAATTAGTTTATCAAACCGAGATTTCTCAACATTTAATATTTTCCCTTTCAGCGGCATAATTGCCTGAAACTTTCGATCACGACCTTGCTTAGCGGAACCACCAGCAGAATCACCCTCCACCAGATAAAGTTCACACAACGCTGGATTTTTTTCCTGACAGTCGGCAAGTTTTCCTGGTAGACCCATACCGTCCAGAACCCCTTTTCTACGGGTCAATTCACGCGCTTTACGCGCTGCTTCTCTTCCTTTGGCAGCCTCTAGAATTTTATTACAAATATTTTTGGCATCAATAGGATTTTCCAGTAGAAATTCTGAGAGTTTTTGTGATACTACTTCTTCCACAACGGGGCGTACTTCAGAAGAAACTAACTTTTCTTTGGTTTGCGACGAAAACTTGGGTTCAAATAATTTTACGGATAAAACACAGGAAAGCCCTTCCCGCATATCATCGCCAGTTGTTTCAACCTTGGCTTTTTTTGCTAGCTCGTTTTTTTCAATATAGTTGTTTAAGGTACGCGTCATCGCAGCACGCAGACCAGTAAGATGAGTCCCGCCGTCTTTCTGTGGAATATTATTGGTATAACACAAAACCTGTTCGCTGTAACTGTCATTCCACTGTATCGATACTTCCACCGTTATTTTATTTCTAACGCCAGATGCGTAAAATATTTTGGGATGCAGCACGGTTTTGCTGCGATTAATATATTCTACAAAATTTCTGATGCCACCACCGAAGGCAAACGTTTCTTCCTTGTCGTTACGTTGATCTACCAGATGAATTTTGACGCCATTATTGAGAAAAGATAGTTCTCGCAAGCGTTTTGCGAATATGTCAAAATGAAACTCAATGTTCCCAAATACCTCCTTACTGGGTAAAAAATGCACTTCGGTCCCATGCCGTTCAGTATTCGCGGTAACAGCTAGTGGCGCAACTGGTTCACCGTTACGAAATTCCATATGATGGGTTTTTCCATCACGACGAATATTTAGACGTAACCATTCGGATAGTGCATTCACCACCGATACGCCAACGCCATGTAATCCGCCTGAGACTTTATAGGAATCATCATCAAATTTACCGCCTGCGTGTAATTCGGTCATAACAATTTCAGCAGCTGAACGCTTCATTTCATCATCTTGCTTAATATCGGTAGGAATCCCACGACCATTGTCCATGACACTGATAGAGTTATCTGGATGAATAATTGAAGAAATTTCATCACAGTAACCGCCTAACGCTTCATCAATTGAATTATCAACCACTTCAAATACCATGTGATGTAAACCGGTGCCGTCACTGGTATCTCCAATATACATGCCTGGCCGCTTACGGACTGCTTCCAACCCTTTTAGGATTTTTATATTGTCTGAACTATAGTCGTTAACATTTTCTGGTTCTTTTTGTGTTCCGTAATTTTTTTCGCTCATTAGCCTGGTAACTTTATATAAAAGGGATTTTTTGGTAAAAAAATTTACTAAGACCTCATGGGCATGACGACATAACTAAAATCTTCGTTACCCGGTATCGTTATCAAAACACTTTTATTAGAATCTTTAAAAGCACATTGGATTGTTTCACAACTCACATTATTCAACAGATCCAGCAGGTAAGTAATATTAAAGTTGGTATCTATTTTTTCTTCGTAATCATATTGAATCGCTATCTCTTCGAGTGCATCTTCCTGCTCAATATTTTTGCAGAATATTTGTAGCGTTCCATTCGATAGAATTAAACGTACTTCACGAAAACTATCGTTTATATTTGCAAGGATGGAAGCCCGTTGCAATGCCTGTAAAAATTGTAATCGATCCAATTCGACTCGTATTGTATGGTCTGTTGGGATGGCACGACTGTAGTCTGGACAATTGCCATCTATTAACTTGGAGGCCAGAATAATATCTGAGAAAGTAAAGCGAACCCTATTTTTAAAGAATTCTATCGTTACTGGTTCATCATTATCATTAAGCAGTTTAATAAGTTCTATGATTGTTTTACGGGGAATGAGTATTTCTGTCTTATCGTTAACTTGTTCTAAATTAATTATATTATAACCTAGTCGATGCGTATCCGTTGCAATAGCTATTAAATGCGTGCCTTCAACTCGTAATAAAAGGCCTTTTAGAAAGTATCTTAAATCGTGTTGAGCGATTGCTAGATGAACAATACGTAATAAATTCTTTAATTGTTTTTGTTGTATGGTAATTTTTGCTTCTAGATCGTTCCCTTCATGAAATTCAGGAAAATCTTCAGCAGGAAGTGTTTGTAAATTAAAATTGCTTTTTCCCGCTTTTATTTGTAGACGGCTGTCTTGTATTACCAGTGAAACTTCAATATCCGAAGGAAGTGCACGCAGTATATCTTGAAATTTTTTTCCTGGAATAGTAATTGAATATTTTTCATCGCTAGGCTGATGATTTTCTATTGAAGTTTTAATTTGTATACCAAAATCGGTGCCTAGAAAATGTATTCTTTCTTGATCTTTTTGAATGAGTACATTGGATAAAATTGGAAGTGTGCTGCGTTGTTCGATAATCCCAGAAACAATTTGTAGTGGTTTTAGTAATGTATCCCTAGTAGCTTTTATATATAGCATTTATTTATATTTCAATAATAAGTAATAGAATATAGCTAACCTTGGGTATATTTATTAAATTTTGTTTCATTTCAATATAATATAGAATATTTTTGACTTGTATTATTTTAGTAATTTAAGTGGATATTTTGTGGATAAATTATTCCGATTGTTGGATTAACAAGTTATCCCCAGATTATTCATGAATTACTAACCACGTAAAATATGTAAAAGGGTATTGAAATCACGATTTACTATGGGGTCCGAGGCACGTAATTCATGAATTTTTCGATAACCATGTAAGACTGTCGTATGGTCTCTTCCACCGAATGCTTCTCCTATATCGGGTAGGCTTAACGGGGTTAGTTCTTTTGCGATAGCCATTGCCATTTGTCGTGGTCGTGCAACGATTCGAGAACGTTTCTTAGAATACATTTCAGCTACTTTGATTTTATAGTAATCAGCGACGGTTTTTTGAATATTTTCGATTGAAATTTGACGGTTCTGGACAGCCAGTAAGTCTTTTAAGGCTTCCTTTGCTAAATCAAGTGTTATTTGATGGCCTGTAAAGCGTGCGTAGGCTAGTATTCTTTTTAATGCGCCTTCCAATTCTCGTACGTTAGAGCGAATATTTTTTGCGATAAAAAAAGCAACATTTTCATCAAGAGAAATTTTATCCGTGGCAGCCTTTTTAATTAAAATTGCAACACGCATTTCTAATTCCGGTGGTTCTACGGCAACCGTTAAACCCCATCCAAAACGAGAAACCAGGCGTTCTTCCAGCCCTGAAATTTCCTTTGGGTAAGAATCACAGGTAATAATAACTTGCTTATGCGCTTCAATTAGCGCATTAAAAGCATAAAAAAATTCTTCTTGTGTTCGGTTTTTACCACCAAAAAACTGAACATCATCAACAAGTAAAAGATCAAGTGAGTGATAATAAAGCTTAAATTTGTCAAATGCTTTGTGTTGGTATGCACTGACAACATCGGAAACATATTTTTCAGCGTGTGCGTAACGTATTTTTGCTTGCTTGTTATGTTCCAGTACAAAATTACCAATCGCCTGAATTAAATGGGTTTTACCTAAGCCTACCCCGCCATAAATAAATAGGGGGTTGTAGGCATTTCCTGGCGATTCGGCAACTTGAATGGCACCAGCCCGCGCCAGTTGATTTGCTTTGCCGGTAACGAAGTTTTCAAATGTAAAATTAGGATTTAATTGGCTTGGGTTTTTTTTTCTTGGTTTTTGGATTATTACGTTATCTGGAATGATTTTGTCCGCTGTGACAACCGTTTTTTTTATTTCAGCTAGTTTTAATTGAAAATGCACACCCTGAGACAAATGTTTCCGGGCCATTTCATTAATATGTGTTAGAAAATTATTTTTTACCCACTGCAGCACGAACCGATTTGGTGCGAGCAGTACTGGCTCAGCACTATTATTTTGTGAAGTATCTAATTCTAGTGGTTTAATCCAGGTGTTGAATTGTTGAGCGTTTAATTCTTTCTTAAAATTTTCAAGACAGGAAAGCCAGAATGTGTCGATTTCTTGCATAAATTTTAGATGCTAGTTTGATTAAAAAGAAAATAATTTTAGATTTTCAGTTCGATGGTGTTTTGCGTATGCTGCTATTTGTTTGATCACCCACTTTTTAAAAAAACTATACATTTGAGTAAAACATGCTTAACTTATTATTAAATGTGTATTTCCATATTATCGATCAGTCGAGTATCACCTAACCAGGCGGCACCCAGTACAATCAATTCCTTATCATTAACGGTTGCTGGTTCTAATGTGTTGCGTTGTTGAATGGTAATATAATCAATGTTCCAGTTATGTTGTATCATTTTTTTTATGACATCATCCTGTAACATTTTAAAATTTTTATTACCTTCTTCTATGGATCTTTTTATTTGATGTAGTGATTGATATAACCGAACCGACTCGAACCGTTGATTTTTGTTTAGATAGCAATTACGTGAACTCTGAGCAAGTCCATCATGCATGCGAACTGTATCACAAGCAATGATTTCAATTGGTAAATTTAACTGTTTTACCATTTTATCCACAATATAAAATTGTTGATAATCTTTTTTTCCAAATATTACTTTTTGCGGCTGAACGATATTTAATAATTTTAAAACAACCGTTGTTACACCACGAAAGAAACCAGGACGGAATTTCCCTTCTAATATATGTGCGACAGGTGGCAGCATTAATAAAAATTCTTGGGGCTCCGGATAGAGCGTTTGTTTATCCGGGATAAATACCACGTCTACATCCATATCTTTTAAGAGCGAGCAATCCTTTTCCAGTGTGCGGGGATACTGGCCATAATCTTCTGTTGGAGAGAATTGAAGCTGATTTACAAAGATACTGACAACCGTACAATCGGCTCGTTGTTGCGCTGTCTCTACAAGTGATAAATGACCTTCATGCAGGTTACCCATGGTTGGAACAAAAGCAACTGATGATTCTTTACTCAGGCGGTTACGCAACGGCACAATGTCAGTCACAAGTTCCATAATTAGACCATAAATTGAAAGAGTACTAGGAGGCTGTCCGAGAATAGCGTGATCTACTGAGGAAAAGTTATTTTGGCCAGGTTTTCCGATGATTTTCGTTAAATAGAATAACTATTCGCCTCAAATGATCAATAAATTTGTCTCAAAATGACTTCCCCTCGCTACGACTACTATTCTCGGACAACCTCCTAGTATTGATGTTCCGTACCGGGAAACTCTCCGGACTTAACGGCTTTGACATAACGATTTATTGCATCTTCAATACTCAGTGCGTCAGTCATAAAATTCTTATTAAATCTAGCTTTTGTAGGGTAAATTCCTAGCATATCATGCAGTACGAGCACCTGTGCTGAACAATCAGAGCCTGCGCCAATACCGATGGTTGGAATAGAAAGTTCCTGGGTAATTTTTTTTGCAAGCGCAGCTGGAACGAGTTCCATCACTAACATATTGGCACCTGCTTTCTCCAATATTATTGCATCTTCAAGTAATAATTTTGCTTCCGCATCCGTTTTTCCTTGAAGTTTATAGCCACCGAGCTGGTGAACGGATTGTGGCGTCAAACCGATATGAGCACATACTGGAATTCCACGCTGAGTCAAAAATCGGACAGTATCTGCCATGGAACGACCCCCTTCAATTTTTACCATATGAGCGCCTGCGGCAAGCAATTTAGCGGCATTGTTAAAAGCGCATGAGGGTGTTGTCTGAAATGTGCCGAATGGCATGTCTGTCAGAATCAATGCATTGGTTGAGCCTTGAGCCACACAACGGGTATGGTATTTCATGTCGCTTAACGTGACTGATAATGTTGTATCCTTCCCCTGTAAAACATTTCCTAATGAATCACCCACGAGCAATACATCAACACCGGCTTTTTCCAATAATGTTGCAAAACTAGCGTCGTAGCAGGTAAGAATGGTAAATTTTTCTCCATTCTGATACATTTTTTGTAATGTATTTTGTGTGATTCTCATATATTGATATTGAAAAAGTTTTTATAAATGAATTCCCTATCATTTTTTCTGAAAAACAGTGAAAAAGCAATATTTGTTTAACAACATCATGCCGTTATTCTTTCTACCCGTTGTTTGTGGCAAGCAGCCAACAATTCGGCAATAGTGTTACATCCTGGAATGTGGCAATCAGGCGCTATTTCCATTAGCGGTTGCAACACAAATGCTCGCTGACTTATACGCGGGTGTGGCAGTGTCAAGTCATGTTGGTGACATTTCAGATCATCATATAATAAAATATCAAGATCAAGTGTACGTGGTGCATTGGGGAATTTACGGGTTCTTCCATGACGTCGCTCAATTTCAAGCAATGCCGATAGTAGTTCATGGGGATTAAGTCTAGTCTCTATTTTTGCCACTGCATTGATAAAATCAGGTTGATCAAGCCGTCCGACAGGTGCGCTGCGATAAAGCGAAGAGTATACCAACAATTTTGACGAAGGGAGCTGATCCAGTTCATCAAATGCTTGTCTAACTTGGGATATTGGGTTTTCTAAGTTGCTACCCAGTGCAATAAATGCTCGATTGCTCGGATCGGAGATCGATGACATCAGATTATTTTTCTGTGCCAGTAATAGAGCGATCCAAGCTTATCAAATTTTTGCTTATAGCTTTACGACGATGACGCTGTTTTCTACGTTTTTTTGCTGCTTGATTCTCTATTAACATTGTTTCACGTTTTTCGGCATTAGCATTGACAAAAGTTTTCCACCAATCACCGATGTCTTGATCAAGTTCACCGCTTTCACATCGCAACAACATGAAATCATAAGCAGCCCGAAATCTTGGGTTGGTAATTAAACGGAATGGTCTTGATCCGTTTCGTGCCTGAAAGCGAGGTTGCAGTGTCCATATTTCTTTTATTACCACATCAAAGCGTCGGGGAATGGCAAGTTTTTTGTGTTGTTTCGTAAGGATCTCATCAATTGCTAAATGCAGTGCTGGAATCGGTTTCTCTTCTAAGGTCTGGTGTCTATTCCAGGCTGTCAATATTTCATGCCATAGTAGTGATGCAAATAAGAAGCCGGGTGATACCGGTTTGTTCTGTTGTACCCGTTGATCGGTGCTTTTTAAAGCAAGCGATATGAAACGCTCGCCCAATGGTTGTTCCAGGATTATATCCAGCATCGGTAATAAACCATGGTGTAAGCCGCGCGCGCGTAAGTCTATGACACTTGTCAAGGCGTGACCGGAGAGTAGTAACTTCAGCATTTCATCAAACAGCCGTGCGGGCGGGACATTTTGTAGTAGTGGCGCTAAATCACCAATCGGTGCAGCAGTGGCTGGATCGAGTTGCATGTTAAGTTTGGCCGCGAGTCGAACTGCACGAAGCATGCGTACCGGATCTTCGCGATAACGTCTTTCGGGTGAACCAATGATACGCAATCTTTTTTCTTTGATATCATTATAACCTTTAAGAAAATCAAAGATTTCTTCACTAGAGGGATCATAAAATAACGCATTAATAGTGAAATCACGACGAATCGCATCTTCTTCCTGGCTACCAAATACATTATCGCGTAACAATCGGCCATGTTGGTCAGTATGTTTAATTGTTTTTATAGCGCTGTTTGTATTTGCAGGTAAAGGACCACGAAATGTGGATACTTCTACTGTTACCGAGCCACACATAACATGAACCAGTTGAAAGCGTCTCCCAATAATTCGTGAGCGGCGAAAAATGGCACGCACTTCTTCAGGCGTTGCATTAGTAGCCATGTCAAAATCCTTGGGTTCCAAACCCAGTAACAAATCACGTACAGCGCCACCTACAATAAAAGCGGAATAGCCCGCTTGTTGTAAATCAGTAGCGATTTTTACGGCGCAGGGATTGATTTGGTCACGCGTTATTTTGTGTTTCTTACACGGTATGATTTGTAGTTTAGCGACCGTGTTAGAAGTTGGGTCTTTTTTGACAAAGATATGGCGAAAAAATTTACGAATCATTATGAAACACAGAAAATATTAACTACGGGTATATACAACACTTGCTATCTAGCCAGAATATTTCATAATGATATGTAATCAAGGTATGAATGTTGCGATAGATTAACTTTTTGATAAAGTAAGATATTTTTGATGATATTTTTTTACTTGTTTTTGTAAATAATCCAGGTCATTGTTATTAACAATCACATCATTAGCTTTTTGCAGGCGTTTCTGGCGAGATAATTGCGCTGCTATAATGGCACGAACTTCTTGTTCATTTAATTTGCTGCGTTTCATGGTACGCATAATCTGATTCTTTTCATCACAATCGATTACTAAGCTTCGTCGAACGATTTTATCATAGTCATTCGTTTCAAACAGTAGTGGTATTACCATTATTGCATAAGGTGAACTACCAAGCTTTGCGCGGCGGGCTGCTTCCGTAAAAATAAATGGATGAAGAATTTTTTCAAGTTGATGTCGAGAAGAGCTGTCTGAAAATACTAATTGACGCATTTGTTTTCTATCAAGTGCACCATCGGTAGTAACGTAAGTATCTCCAAATACTTTTCGTATCGCGCTAATAGCGGGGCCATCTGATTGGGTAAGTTTTCGGGCGATTTCATCGGTATCAATGATATCGACACCCAAAAGGGTAAACAATTTTGAAGCGCTTGTTTTGCCGCAACCAATACCGCCGGTTAGCCCGATGATAAATGGCATCGGCTAAAATTGTGCAAGATACATATGAATAAGTTGACTTCCCCAAAATAAAGCAATGAGCGCACCGAAGGCCAAAAATGGTCCAAATGGAATGGGTACATTTCTTTTTTCTTTTGAGACAGCGATTATCCCAACGCCAACAATAGCACCAACCAATGAAGAAACAAGAATGACTAAGGGTAACATACTCCATCCAAACCATGCACCAATTGCGGCTAATAGTTTAAAATCACCGTAGCCCATCCCTTCCTTGCCCGTGATAAGTTTAAAAATCCAAAAAATAAGCCACAAGAAAAGATAACCTGCTGCTGCGCCAATAATAGCGGAACGGATATCCGTAAAACCGCCAGTCAAATTAACTAGCAACCCTAACCATAAGAGGGGTAACGTGATGTCATCAGGAAGGAGTTGTGTATCCAGATCTATCATGGCCAATGTAATCATAGCCCAGGTAAAAATCAATGCAGCAAAGGTAATAAAGCTATAGCCAAAATACCAGGCTATAAAACCACTGATTATACTGGTGAATGCTTCTACAATTGGATAGCGAATGGAAATGTTGGCATGGCATTGAGAACATCGCCCTCTAAGAAACAGATAGCTGATAATCGGTATATTTTCTAATACACTAATTTTATGGTCACAACTAGGGCACATGGAACGAGGCGACGCGATATTAAGCGTCGGTAGCGTTTCAATTTTTTCACCACGCAATTCTGCACATTGTTGAAGCCAAGTACGTTCCATCATTTTTGGCAGGCGATAAATCACCACATTTAAAAAACTGCCAATCATTAAGCCGATAATTACGCACAGTGCAATAAAAGCGGTTGGATCATCTTGTGTTAGCGTAAGATATGGCATTGGTATCTATGATGGATTTTACGAGGATTTAGTGTTCGATTTAATTAATAACCTGGCCCATTTTAAAGATTGGCAAATACATCGCAACGACCATTCCACCAATCAGGGTTCCTAGTACAACCATAATGAGGGGTTCCATTAAACTGGAAAGTCCTTCGACAGCATCATCCACCTCTGCTTCAAAGAAATCAGCGATTTTACTGAGCATTGAGTCTAGTGAACCAGATTCTTCGCCAATGGCAACCATTTGTATCACCATATTTGGAAAAACCTGGGTGTTTGCCATAGATGCCATCAGGCTATTACCGGTGCTGACTTCTAATTGAATTGTTTTTGTGGCTTCGTAATAAACATAGTTACCCGCAGCGCCGGCGACAGAGTCCAGTGATTCTACTAGCGGTACACCCGCAGCAAACATGGTGGAAAGGGTTCGTGCCCAGCGTGCAATGGTCGCTTTGCGAATAACATCGCCAAAAATAGGTAATTTCAGTAACAACCTATCCATGATTCGCTGCATTGAAGTGGAACGTTTCCATGCATAGAAAAAACCATACAATCCGCCACCGATTACACCGAATATTGCCCACCAGTAGTCTACAAAAAAGTCAGACATGGTCATAACCACTAGTGTTGGTGTGGGTAAATCCGCACCAAATCCCTCAAACAAATCCTTAAACGCAGGGATTACAAAAATCATAATGACCGCGGTAATAACAAATGCAACGACGATAATTGAAATGGGGTAAAACAAAGCGGACTTAATCTTACCTTTTATTGCTTGAATTTTTTCTTTGTATGTTGCTAAACGGTCCAGCAAACTGTCAAGTATACCGGCAGCTTCTCCCGCCGCAACCAGGTTACAGAATAATGCATCAAAAAATAGTGGATATTTGCGGAACGCATCAGCTAGATTATTCCCTGTTTCAACATCTCCTTTAATATCCATTAATAATTTTGCAACCGCTTGATTACTATGTCCTTTTCCAACAATATCAAAGGCCTGCAGTAATGGAACCCCGGATTTCATCATGGTGGCAAGCTGGCGGGTGAATAATGTAATATCTTTATCAGTAATTCTGCCACCGGATTGGAGTTTTTTAATTTTGGTAACTCTAATGCCTTGTCGTCGCAACGTAGATTTAATCACAACCGTACCTGCTGCACGCATTTCACCTCTAACTCCCTTGCCAGATTTATCCTTGCCTTCCCATGAATAATTAAATTCTTTAACTTTTTTATCTAATTTTGTCGCTACCGCCGCCATGTTGACTCCTTGATTGCCATGGATATTGAGTATTTCTTGCTGTAACGGCATAATTTCGTGATTTACTTAGCAATAATTGTGATTTATTCTATTACTAAGCTGGGTTTTAATTCCCAGGTTGATTACACATTGAATCGTTTTTTATTCCTTCCAAAACAGTTGGGTAGTATAAGTCTATATGTAACTCACGCTTCATTCTAATATTCGTGAGTCGCCTTGATTCATCCATATACGACAGCATACTGGGTGATATTAATCCATTTGCTTGATCGCGTTTTATCCGTGGCGGACGTGGTAAACCGAAACAATCTGCGACTAAATCAAAATATTCTCCCATTTTTAGATGGGAATCATCACAAGCATGATAAATTCTGCCATGTTTTGCATAACGGAGTGCTGAGTAAATAATGCGGGAAAGGTCATTGGCATGTATATGGTTGGTATAACTATCATCTTCTGGTGATAGTATAGGGGCTCCATCACGTAAACGCTTCAGAGGAAGCCGGTTGGCGGCATAAATTCCAGGTACGCGTAAAATTGAAACGTTTACGTGATTACGTTTTCCCCAGTTACGTATTTGCCGTTCAGCATCAATCCGCCGCAATGCGCGTTCATTACCGGGATTAACCGGATGGGTTTCATCGATCAAAGCACCATTGCAGTCGCCATATACGCCGCTGGTGCTGATATAGACCAGTTGTTGTGGTAAAATTAACGATTGCTTTTTAAGTCGGCGTACTAATGCTGCCAGTAGATTGGCAGTACGTGTATCATGAATTCCTTGATTAGGTGGGGGGGCGAGGTGCAGTACCACTTGCGCGGTTCCTGCGAGTTTACTAAGCGTTTTAGGGCAATCAAGATCTCCTGAGAGCGGGAGAATTCCATGCTGTCGCAACGTATCAAAATTTGCTGTATTACGACATAAGCCCAATATCCGGTAATGGGTGTTTAATAGAGGTGCAGTGCGGCGCGCAATATCACCACAACCAATGATTAATAGTGTTTTTTTCATGGTAAGTAACTTCTTTAACTGCCAACTTATTTTCGTTTAAATTATTAATGTCGCATCAAGTCATTATTAAACCGAGTGAACATGTTTTTAATGTGAGACCGGGAGAAACAATTTTACAGGCTGCGTTGCGTGAGGGTTTTTCGCTTCCTTATGGCTGTCGAAACGGATCTTGTGGCGCATGTAAAGGAAAAATCATACAAGGCACAGTCGATTTTGGCCAGCATGACGAAGAGACATTGACAGAGAAAGAAAAACAGGTCGGAATGGCATTATTTTGCTGTGCCTTGCCATTGTCAGATCTTGTCATTGAATGCCATGAGATCGGTACGATTACAGATATCGAGATAAAAACAATGCCTTGCCGCGTACACAAGCTTGAACGCGTTGCCTCCGATGTCATGATTATTTCACTTAAACTTCCTACCAATCAACGACTTCAATTCCTTGCCGGTCAGTATGTAGACATTTTATTAAAAGACGGGGAGCGGCGCAGTTTTTCATTGGCCAATGCGCCATATGACGATGAATTCCTGCAATTGCATGCGCGTAATTATCCTGGCGGTGTTTTTGCCAAGCATGTATTTACTGAGATGAAAGAGAAAGATATCTTGCGTTTTGAAGGACCGTTTGGTTCTTTCTTTTTGCGTGACACGCCATCATCAGAAACGCCGATTATATTTGTCGCCAGTGGTACCGGATTTTCTCCTGTAAAAAGTATTCTTGAACAAGCTTTTCACACAAAAGATAATTTTCTTAATAAGAAAAAAATAACGCTTTACTGGGGTGTTCGGACTAAAGCGGAATTGTATATGGCAGACTTACCCAGTAAGTGGCAACAACATGAAAACTTTACTTTCATCCCGGTATTATCCGATGCTTTACCCACCGATAAATGGCATGGCAGGGAAGGCTTGGTACACCAAGCTGTTTTGCAGGACTTTGATAGCTTGGCCAAACACCATGTGTATGCTTGCGGCTCACCATTGATGGTAAAAGCAGCATTTGCTGATTTTACCAATCTACGTGATTTGCCAAAAGATCAATTCTTTTCAGATATTTTCACTCCATCATCCGGTGAAGTGAAGCCCTAACTTAATTGCTTTAATGTCAAGCCGAGCCCTTTGTTATATTGGTCCATTGCCAGTTCATGCTTTCCAAGCTTTTCATGTAGTTGAGCCAAGGCAAGATGAGCAGCTTGACTTGGTTCTACAGACAAACTAGCTTCCAGATAATTTTGTGCTTTACCCCATAATTCGCAGTGTGTGCACAATTTTCCTAGTGTTAACAATAAATGGGCGTTATTTGGTTGATGGGCCTTGAGCCATACCTCAGCCTTTTCAATTTGTCTACTGACATGGTAGTCGAGACACTCGGCATAGAGTGTGATCAACTCAGGATCCCAATCTGTAGCAATACTATTTTCGACAATCTCATGTGCCGTGGCGCAATTTCCTAGTGCCATATATGCTCGGGTGGCAGAAATAGCCAGTTTGCTGTTGGCTTTTTCTTCTACTGATAAATGGTGCCAATACTTATTTAACGAGGGCAGATCAGCCGCATATTTTTTAATATTTTTAATATGGGCATGATGTCTGATTTCCTTAATTAATGCTTTATTAACAGGCCGTCGTTTTTCCAGCAAATCCGTTAATTCTAATACGGCATCCCAATTTCTAGCTTGTTGTTGCGCTTCCAGTTCTAATTGAAGGACGGCGGTTTGTTGTCGTCCACCTGTCGAGTACAATAACTGTAACGTATCAAGCGCTTCATTATGAAGGCCTTGGTCCAGCAATAATTCAGCCTGAGTGACAAGCTGTAATGCTCTTTCATCAGGGGCTTCTTTCGCTGTAATGTTTAGATATTCATCTCGTTGTGAAAATTCTTCCAGTTTATGCGCTGATCGTGCCGCAATGATGGCATTGATTGCTTTAACTGTGGGAGATTCCGCATTTTTTAAGGCAATACGTGCAGTTTTTTTTGCGTTGGCATAATTACCTTCAAAAAAAGACTTGAGACCTGTCATCATCATGGCATCCGTTTTTTTCTGGCGACGCCGCTGGTTAAAGCCAAAAATTCTCAAAACTAGCCGCACAGCAATATAGAATATAAAGAACGCCACAATTAGCGCCATAATAAATTTATTAAATCCCTCCACCGTATATTTATTATTAAATCCCTCCGCCCAGTAAGGCATTCCTATTTCAACGTGGCCACTGTCGTATTTGGCGGCAAGTACTACGGCTACTGCCGCAGCGCCTATTGCCAATAACCATAGAATCAGTCTCATTTATTCTCCTCGTTGCGCTTGATTCGATAATTATGTATTTCTTCCAGACTTGCGGAGACGTTCGGTAATTCTAATCCGATTTCGTCATCCTGCAATTGTATTAATGCTTGAAGCATGTCAGTTACAGGCTCAGAATTTTTATCATAGTATTGGTTAATCCAACTAATGGCTACTTGCAGATCTTCGTTGAAACTGTTGTTGTCGTGGGAAAGCAGCGAAAATCGCATTAATAAAAACTTTAACCTAAGGTTCTCACGTAAAAAATAAATCTGTGATGGGGATAGTAATTGAATTCCCGGCCCGCTCACCTTTTGTACATGGATAAATGATGTTGCGTCTTGCCAGATTTCATCGATGAATTTAAACCATGTACTGTTCCCTATTGGCAGCTGTTCTGGCGTAATGTTGATGTCAATTTCTGTTAGGTTGGTATCCATTAACAACGGCATTGTATCAATTTTTTCAACAAGATCATCTAGCTGTGTAGTAATTGTCTTTGTATCTATTGACGATGCTGCCGCCAGACTTTCCATGTCTTGTGTGAGGCTACTTTTTAATGAAGATAACGCTTCACTTTCAATTTCTTGTGTAAGTGATTGCGCTTTCTGCAGCGCATTTAGCGCAGCTTTGACGTCTCCACCAAGGTTCAAATGCAGATGCGCAACAATGATTTGTTGTTCTATATTTTCCAGTTCGGCACTGGTTGGATCATATTGAGATTCTTCAGAAATGGCGTCAAATGCTTCCTGAATCTTTTGTGATTCGGCCAGTCTGGTTTCATATTGACTTAATCGTTCTTCGGCAGCTTGTCGCGTCGCTTCCACGTCAGCCATTAACACACGTTTTTTCTGGCCCAGTGCATCAATTTCATTAATGTAGGTTTTGATCGACTGTTGCGTTTTTACAAATTGACTGTTGATTTTTGGCCATTGCCATACGGTTAAAGCGACAATTATGACCACAATAACTAGTGGCAATAGTCGACGCGGTGGTTTTTCAGTATGTTGGGTTTCTCTAGTCATATTAGAAGTTATCCCTGGCTTTTAATTCCCTGAAAATAGTCCTGGAGCCCATTCAGTAAGCCTTTATCGCCAGCGGCTGTGGTTACCACAAGGGCGAGTCCGAGCTTTTTTGCAGTTTGGGCAATCCGTTGATGTGCAGTAAATAAAGGTGTTATTTTTAGTAATTGTTGGCCAAGTTCCCCTATCATGTCAAATAAATTATTTAATCCTTCGCTGCTGGTAATGGTAACTGCATGAAGATGATTGTTTGCCCAAGCGGTTAATAGTGGCGTTGCGTCAATATCCGGCTTTCCACGATGATAGCATGCTGCATATTCCACGATAGCGCCACGCTTGACTAGTGTGTTACCAAGTAGCTGGCGTCCCTCATTACCACGAAATATTACCACGCGCTTATCTTTCATGTGCTGTAGTTCAGCGCAATTAAGCAATGCTTCACTATCAAAACGGCTGGTTGGAACGATAATATGTTTAATACCAAAAAATTGTAATGTTTCAGCACTTCCCTTACCAACGGCAGCGATTTTCAGGTTGGGCGGCAGTGTTCCCCTAGTATTTATCAGTGGCATTGCTTTGTTGACAGCATTTGGACTCACAAAAACGGCGAGATCGAATGAATCCAACCGGTCAATTAGTGCCATCAATGGCTGCAAGTCCTTAATGTCGGTAATTTCCAAAACCGGAAACAGGATTGGATTACCGCCCAATGCACGAATTCCATCCGCAAGTTGATGCGACTGATGCGATGGGCGAGTGACCAGAATGTTAATTTCCGTTAATGGTTTATCGGTAGACAAGTTATCCTCAATTTTGCAGCAATGCAGCCAGAATTTCATCAGCGCCTTGTTTTTTCAAATTTTGCGCTAATAGTTCACCCATTTTTTGGCCCGTTTCCGGTTCACCGTTTGCCGCTTCACTTATCATGCGTTTGCCATCAGGGGTTGCAACAAATCCTTGTAGATGTAGTCTGCCATTGATAATTTCAGCAAAACCACCCAGTGGCACCTGGCAGCTCCCGCCCAGTAAACGGCTCATTGCGCGTTCAGCTTCAACACATTGTGCAGTTTCAGTATGATGCAATGGTTTCAATAGCTGTGCCAGTTCGGGTCGATCGGCACTGCATTCGATGCCCAGTGCGCCTTGGCCTACTGCCGGTAAACTTGATTCCGTACTTAGCAGCTTGGTGATTCGCTCAGATAATCCCAGTCGTTTCAAACCTGCTGCTGCCAGGATAATGGCCGCATATTGTCCTTCGTCAAGCTTACGCAACCGTGTCTGTACATTTCCGCGCAGTGGTTGAATCTTCAAGTGTGAAAATTGCGCGCGTAATTGACTTTCACGGCGCAGGCTGGATGTGCCAACGATACTGTCAGCCGGGAGTGCTTCAAGGCTGGCATATTGATTTGAAACAAATGCGTCGCGGGGATCTTCGCGCTCGGTAATGGCCGCCAGCATAAATCCATCTGGAATATTCATTGGCATATCCTTCATGGAATGAACCGCGATATCAGCACGGCCATCGGCCAACGCCTGTTCTAGCTCCTTAATAAATAGACCTTTGCCGCCAATTTTAGATAGTGATTTATCCAGTATTTGATCGCCGCGTGTCGTCATGCCAAGTATGCTGATCTTGGTTTGCGGGTATAATTCGCTCAATTGCTGCTTGATAAATTTGGCTTGCCACATGGCGAGCAGGCTTTCACGCGAAGCTATAATAATTTTCTGGGGGGTAACAAATGAACTGGACATTGATATTAAAATGAAAAGATTACAAAAATTCTCGATATTGACTATTCTAGCATGGCCGATGCCAGCCTTGGCTGTGGTGTATGCGAGTTTTTCAAATTTTTATATTCCAGGCGAAATTGCATGATGTGTACCGTTACAACTGAAAATAACCATACCGAGAATGATTCAATTGCCGATAAGGATTTGCCGCTGCGCGAGGATATTCGTTTTTTGGGGCGCATGTTGGGCGATATGATACGTGAGCAGGAAGGAGAAGCAATTTTTGAATTAGTTGAAAATATTCGCCAGACTGCAGTTCGTTTCCATCGTGAGCAGGATCCAAAAGCACGCCACGAGCTCGATACCATACTCACCCGGTTGAGTAATAGAGCGATTGTGCCAGTAATCCGTGCATTCAGTTATTTTTCGTTGCTTTGTAACATTGCCGAAGATATACATCACAACCGTCGTCGTCGTGTACATTTATGCGCGGGTTCTCCACCACAGCCTGGTGGCGTAACTTTGGCACTGGAACGGGTTTTTAATAGTGATATAGATCGCACAGTATTGACTAAGTTTTTTGCTAAAGCAATGGTATCGCCTGTACTGACAGCGCATCCGACTGAAGTTCAGCGAAGAAGTATCCTCGACTGCCAATTAAACATTGAGCGATTATTGAGAGAACGCGATCGTACGCAATTGACACCCAATGAACAACGCCACAATGAAGAAGCGATTTGTGTGGCTATTGAGATCTTATGGCAAACCCGCATGCTGCGTTCTGTGCGGTTATCAGTACATGATGAGATAGAAAATGGCTTGATTTATTACAATTATACTTTTTTTAGCGAAATTCCTTATATTTACGCAAAAATTGAAAATTTACTGGAGCGTCACATGGGGGAGGACGCGCCGCCTGTTTCATCATTTCTACGTATGGGCAGTTGGATTGGCAGTGATCGTGATGGGAACCCCTTTGTTACCCATCAGGTGATGTTGCATGCCGCTGAACGCCAGTCATCGACAGCTTTGGCATTTTACATCAACGAAGTGGATAAGATTGGACTCACCATGAGTCTGGCGGAGCGTCTGGTAAATGTGAGTAATGAATTGGAAGAGTTGGCGGCAGCGTCAACCGATATACCCGTTAGCCGTATTGATGAACCCTATAGGCGCGCTTTACGCGGCATTTTTGCGCGCTTAGTCGCGACCAATAAACGGCTTGGCCATGCTGTGTCACAACGAGATCCGATGGAACAATCCGCTGAGCCATATGTGGATAGTGCCGAGTTTATTCACGATCTTGATGTGGTGATCAATTCATTAAAACGGCACAAGTCAAACTGGTTGGCGCGCGGTGCTTTGCGTAATCTGCGACGAGCTGCGGATGTTTTTGGTTTCCACTTGGCTTCATTAGACATGCGCCAACATAGCAAAGTCCACGAACAAGTAGTCACTGAATTATTTGAGGTGGGTACGCACCGAAAGGATTATCTTAAACTAACAATCGCCGAACGGATTGAATGGTTACTGTCGGAAATCAGTAGCCCGCGACCATTGCGCTCTCCATATCTTGATTATTCCAAGCATACGCAAAGCGAGTTACGTATTTTGCAAATGGCGGCTGAAATTCAACGCCGTTTTGGACGAGCAGCGCTGCCAAACTACATCATTTCCATGACGACGAGCGTTATCGATGTCCTGGAGCTTGCATTACTGTTAAAAGAAGTCGGCTTGTTGCAGGCAGGTGAAATCCCACATCTGGGGCTAAATATTATTCCACTGTTTGAAACAATTGCAGACTTGCGTAGTTGTAGTACGATCATGGATGAATTGTTTTCCTTGCCATACTATCGCAAATTACTGCAGTCGCGCGGGAATGTTCAAGAAGTGATGCTGGGTTATTCCGATAGTAACAAGGATGGTGGTTTTCTGACCTCAAACTGGGAAATCTACAAAGCAGAAATTGAGCTGACCAAAGTTTTTGCTAGATATAACATTGAGTTGCGTTTGTTTCATGGACGTGGCGGTACGGTTGGCCGCGGTGGTGGTCCAAGTTATCAAGGGATATTGGCGCAACCGCCAGGCAGTGTGAATGGTCAGATACGCGTTACCGAACAAGGTGAAGTCATTACGAGTAAATACGCTGAACCAGAAATTGGACGGCGCAATCTTGAAACACTGGTGGCTGCTACGATTGAAGCGACATTACTGGGCCATGATCCGATCGGCGAAAATGAGTCACGTTACTATGAGGCCATGGAAACGTTAGCATCCGAATCATTTTTAGCATATCAACATCTGGTTTTTGAAACCCCTGGTTTTTTGCAGTACTTTCAGGAATCGACGCCAATTCGGGAAATAGACGGATTGCACATAGGCAGCCGGCCATCTTCACGGAAAAAATCAGATAAAATTGAGGATTTGCGCGCTATTCCCTGGGTTTTTAGCTGGAGTCTTAATCGGGCCATGATTCCAGGCTGGTACGGTTTTGGCCATGCAGTGGAAGCATTTATTCAACGCGAAGATCAAGGCTTGATGTTGCTGCAGGAAATGTATCGTACCTGGCCGTTTATGCAAACCCTGCTATCCAATATGGATATGGTGCTGGCAAAATCCGATATGGCAATTGCTTCACGTTATGCCGAATTGGTTACCGATATTAAACTGCGCGAGCATGTTTTTGGCCGAATCCGGGAAGAATGGGATTGTTGCGTAAAATGGTTGTTCGCAATAACGGGTCGTACTGAGTTATTACAGGAAAATCCAACGCTGGCGCGCAGTATTCGCAATCGTACGCCATATATTGATCCGTTTAATCACCTTCAAGTGGAATTATTGCGCCGCTATCGTTCTGGAGACGATGGTGATGAAGTGAAACGCGCCATTCATTTGACCATTAATGGCGTGACTGCCGGATTGCGTAATAGTGGCTAGTTTTACCCGGTGTGATGTTCTGATTAATTAAACGCAACTTTATAGTCTTCAAGAAACTCAGGAAACCTTTTAGGGGCTTTGCCCAGTATCTTTATAATGTTGTCAGTAATAAAGGAAAAGTCGCTGCTTGCAAATGTTTCCTGAATTTCAGTTAAGGCGTTGGCATTCCAGGCGGGTACACCGCCGGCCAGCATTTCTTGTTTGGCATATGACGGTGAAATAGGCCGATACTTTATCGGTCGTTGCAATTTTTCAGAAAAGTGAGCAGCAATATCATGATAGGTCAGCGCTTCCGGCCCCGTTAATTGATAAACCTTGTTTCTGTGTATATTATTTTTGAGTATTTGACAGGTCACTTCTGCAACATCGCGTATATCAACAAGACTTTGACTTGCATCACCCATAGAAATGCCAAACCTATTTTTTACTCGAATGGATTTCTTTTGCCAAAAGATATTTTGGAAAAAGGAGTTTGGCTGAATGACAGTATAATTTAATCCTGAATTAATAAGCAGTTGATCAGACTGATAATGCTGGCGCAAAATTTTCGACGTTGAGTCTGGTGCAGCGCCCAGACCGGATAACTTAATCACATGTTTAACACCTGATTCTTTTGCAGCGGTAAAAAAGTTGCTGAATAATTGTACGCAGTTTGGTTGAATAGCTGTGACGATATAGGCACTTTCTATGCCTTCAAAAGCCGTCATTAAAGAATCGATATCCTGTAAATCAGCGTGTACAATCTCGGTTGTTTCATTGGCAAGGTTTGCTGTGTGGTTTTTATTTCTAACTATTGCGCGAGCGGGTATGCTTGCATTTGAAAGTTCCGACAAAAATGCACGACCATTTAAGCCATTTGCGCCAGCAACTAAAATTTTTGCAGTTTTCATGATCATTACTCTTAGATAGTGTTAGGAGAAGATTGATTATTCAATTCGTTGCCAGAACATTTGCATTTCACAAGATTCGCCATTAATTAAAATGGGAGGTGTGCGGAGTGTCAGCTTAGTGTCATTCAGCGAAACAAATCTTGTGTGTGTAACACCGTTCCAGTTGGGGTAGGCGGATTGTTCAACATAGTGAAGGACACGATTATTATTTTCCTGATATTGATATTTACCAAAATATGCGGTGTAACCTGTAAATGCCTGGAAAATTTCTTCAGTGCTTCCAGCACGAAGATTATCATTAGCAAATACTGGTCTGTCGTTGTTTGATACCTGGACAGACATATACCCGTTATCCAGATAGATAAGTAGGCCAGACGCGGACTTTCCCCATAGTAAAACGGATTGTTTTTTTTGATTACTAATCTCATATTTTTCAAGACGCCACGAGCCGACCAATTTATGATTTTCAGTTTTAAATAAATTCATGTTGATTAGTACAATTAATAAAAAAGGGGTTAACGTTATGCCTGTATTTTTCCGGTCAAGGAGCGAGGGATATAATCGACAAATTCGAGTTGTTCAGGAATCAATGATCTAGCAAGGTGCTGCTTTAATTTTTTTCTTATCTCCTGTAGCGTTAAATCGTTATTGGCAACGATATATGCTTTTGCAATTTCACCTTTTTCTTTATCCTGTGAACTTGAAACCACGACGTCCGACACGCCATCAATGTTGTGAATGGCATTTTCAACTACTAAAGGAAATAGCTTTTCACCACCCTGAAAAATTATTTTTTTTTCGCGACCGATGAAATAAAATTCACCATGCTTTTTTTCATACAAATCACCTGTTTTAATCAATGTGCTTTCCTGAGGGGTAAACCCATATTCTCTACCTGAGAAATACCCAAGCATATGGGTTGGCGTGTTTACCCATAACTCTCCACGCATGGCGTCGTTTTCAAGTGAAATTGTTACCTTGTTCAAGGCATTGCCAAGAGGAACAATAAATCTTCTATTTAAAATAGCGGATTCAATTTTAAATGTAGATACCCGTGGTCCGGCTTCAGTAAGGCCATAGGTAGAATAAATAGCGCAGTTTGGATAGTTATTTAATAATTTACGCGCCTCACTGCTATACAGAATGTCTCCACCAATAGTAATCTTTTTTAGGCTGGGGAAATTATGGGACAGTTTTTTTGCGATAAAAGGGGTAATACTTAACACTGAAATGTTATTTTGTTTAATCCAGGAAGCGTCAATGGATCCTATTTGAAAGTTTAGAAAAATTTTTGATCTGGCAATCAATCCACTAAACAAATTCGCGACTAGGCCATAGCTATAGAACAAAGGTAACGTAATGCCAATATTGTCCTGCTCAGATAATCCGATAGATCCAATATGCAAATGAGCATTCTGGAGCAGATTTTTAATATTATGCAAAATTGCTTTAGGTTCACCCGTTGATCCAGAGCTGAAAATAGCAATATCAGCATCGTGCATTCTGTAATCAAATTCTGTTATCGGGCAATTATTGGCAGGAATTAGGCTGGCAAAAAATTCATTTTGTTTGATAGCGCAACGCTGTAACACAGTGTTATCTCGTGTTTTTCTTTCTATTGTGACAGAGGTTGCTCTATCGGTTAATAATGCGAAAATAGAAAATTTTTCTAGCGTGTCGCAAATTTTCGTTATTGGGTCATGTGGATTGGCTATAAAGACAACAGCCTGATTAACAATGGCTGCAAACAGCAGTAATACAGAATCTATACTATTTGTCATGCGAAGCAGACACGTTCTTTTATTTCTGATACCGAGTTCGTCAAGTGCCATAGACAAATTTTTAACATTCTGGACAAATGTTTTTCCAGTCAATGCACGGTGATTGTCAGTAATAATAATTTCATCTCTACGGCTTAGATCCGATAATAAGTCATTAAGATTCATTGAACGATTTCCATATCGAAAGCGTGTGACAAATGATTGTGCATTTTTTGTTCCAATGAAGAAAAAATGGTTTCAAAACGATGATTGTTACTCAATACTAGAACCGTACTTGCTTGATAGCCAGCATCATTCTTTTTCACAATAGCAGTCAGCAATGTTGCACCATCTTTAGTATTACATGCGAGATAGCATGCTGTTGTAATAGCGTCTTTTAATATTTTCTGGTCACCGACAAAGGTAAATGCAGCACCATGAGAACCCAGTGCTAAAGCGGTATACGTGGCAAGCGTCTGTGGGCCACCCCGAACAAAAAAACCTTGTGCCGGCTGATTTTTTTTTATGCCATTGGTAACCTTGCTAATATGGTCCTTGCAACCTTCTCGATTGACGACAACGACGTTTAACGATGTCAGATCTATAGCGGAAATTCCTGTTAGCGCATTGGCTGCAGCTTGTACAGCTACACGGGCAGCAGAATCAGCACGCTTGTCTTTGTTTTTAAGCAATTCCGGCACGGGAATTCGGTCATCGGGTATTGAGTAAAAACTGAAAAAACAATTTAGATTATCCATCGGTTGTTACATCTCTCTAATATAGTGATTCAATAACGATCGCTGAATTGACGCCGCCAAAACCAAACGTTGTTGACAGGCCGATTGGCTTTAGAATTTTTTTTGTCAAGCCACCTATTGTTACAGGCAGGTTTAATGATTCATCTTTATTTTCAAGTCCAACCGTACCAGGGGCGTTTTGATGTGATAATGACCAGCAAGCCAAAATGGCTTCTACCAAGCCGGTCGCACCTAATAAATGACCGATAGCACCTTTTGTGCCATTGACAGCAATACTGTCTAATGTTTTTCCAAAGGCTTTATGCAACGCGATGGATTCAACTTGATCATTAATTGGGGTACCACTGGCATGCGCATTGATATAACCAATATCATTTGCAGATAGGCCCGAAGCAGTCAGTGCTCGTGAGATAGCCAGCGCGGGTATTTCACCAGTTTCATCCGGGGCTGTTATATGTTGGGCATCACAGGACATGCCAAATCCATGTATTTTAAAAACATGATCTGCACCTAGTTTTTTAAGTCCATTGGAATTGACAACCATGGCAAAGCCACCTCCTTCACCAAAGGATGTTCCAGATCGGTTAACATCGAAAGGTCTTGCACGGTCTTGTCCTTGTGTGCCAAGCGTGACATGTTGTAGTAATTTCCCTTGATCTAGACAGTCGACGGCAAGCACACCGATAGCATCATATTTGTGCTGATGAACCATGATTGCAGCCAACGATAAAACATCTGTACCGCTGGAACATGCACTGGAAATTACACCCGAAAAATTCTTTGCGATTGAGGGTTTATTCTTTTGTAAATAATGTGTTATACAGCCATAGGGGTCTCCTGCAAATTCTCCCTCAAGATCACCTAAACTACTGGCGCCCAAAATAAGCTGGCATATTTCTGCTTCATCAGGAATGAGAAAATTTTCAATAAGTTGCAATATTTGTAGGAGCCGGGAATCGTTATTGGCTAAATCTTTCAACGCGCCTATTTTGCTTGTATTGTCTGGAAAGAGCTCGTGATAAACCGTATTGGCCGATGATAATCCGCAGCTTCCTTGTAATAGGTTTTTCCACAAGTGCTCACCATGACCTAGGCTTGTATAGGCATTTGGGTAAACGATAAAAGCATCCATCATCAATTTTCCTAAGTATTAATTTATAACCAAATACCATCATAAAAACTTCTTTTGGCTCGCACCAACGTGCAACTGCCTTTAATGGCCGCTTCAAATTTAAGACCATATTTATTAGCTTTCGAATAATAGGGAAAATCTCTTACGCGGGTCTCAAAACGCAGTAAAATTTTCTTTTTACCTTCCAGTTTTGTTGCCCAGACAGCCATATCAAGCAGGCAGCCAGGTGGAACGGGGTGACCGTATTCAGAACTGACGGCATTTACGGCGGTTATTTCCTCGTTAGCCCCTTCTTTTTTTAACGGAGAAGTCATCCCGATAAAAAGAACAATGCCAACTTGGTTTACGTCTTGATTTAAATTTGTACCCGGATAAACACCTGCATCGGGAAAATGGCCGGCAAAGACCGGGTCGGAACACGAAATTCCTCTAACGGCATGGATCCAGCCAGCAGAAAAATCATGATCAGCGACGCGATCAAGGCTTAGCATGGGATGCGTATGCCTAAGGTATTTTTTGCATTCCGTATGTGGAATGGATCCCTGACCATGGCCACTGAGTTCCATAATCTTCTCAAATGTTATTTCATTGTTCATTTCGATTCCCATTTAATATGTGGGTTTGTCTTTCTTAATCGGTAAGATTTTTATCGTGATCGATAATCGTTTGGGATAAGTTATATTTAAGCTGTTCGGGCACTGGTATGGCTTTTCTTTTTTGGGGGTCTATGAGTACAAATGTAAGTTGTATTTTTGCTAAATTAACCAGGTGATTATTGTTAAAGTCTAATGTGAACAGTAGCTTTGATCGCTTTAGTTTAATTTCAGCGATGACAACGTTAAGCTGTTCTGCAAATTTAATTGGGTGTATATAATGTGCCTGTGCATTAATCATCGCCATCGAATACCCATTATTTTCAAATGAAAAACCAAAATGCTTCAGTCCTGAATACAATGCTTCTTCTGCAATTTTGAAGTAGTTACTAAAATGAACAACACCATCCTTGTCGGTTTCATAAACATGAATAGTTCGGTTATAAATAGGTAAGCCATTCAAATATAAAGAATTAGAGGGCGGATCATATTTAGAAACTTCTATTTTTTCCATTGTCTCGGTTTTGTAGTAATAGGGTTAATCAATTGCTTTGTGTTTCTTTGTTTTGACTTTGCACCAGTGAAATGATGTTTTTTATTGTTTCAATATCTTCTGGCGGGACTTTTTCTAAACCCGTATCGACTTTATAGGTTTCGCTGATAAATACCCGAAGCTCAGTTTGGTCCAGGCTGTCCAGGGTGAGTGTTTCGTCAGCTGCAATTTCGTCTGCTTGTTCAAACATGAGTTCGTCAGCCATAAATTTTCGGACAGTACTTTCTATTTCAGTTGTGTTCATTTGTGCCTCCATTAAGTACAGGATTTAGTGATGAGCATAGTGTTGGGAGGGCTACCAAATGATGTGGAGATAACAATTTGATAGCCCAATACATTTGCAAAAATTATTGACTATGGTTTTTCATCAAATGCAGGTGTAGGCGGGAAATATTCAACCGTGCTCGAAGGTGCGAATGTCAATACATTACGAACATTTCCACGGATACGGCCGTCTTCAAGCGGTTTAAAATTCATGATGCCCATACCAATGCCTTCACCCCATTCATCATTAAACATAGCGCATTTAAAGTAAATGTCACCATTTGCGAGAGGAACAGTGGGTGTTTGTGAAGCATAATGAATAATCAGTTCATCTTCCGCGTTACCGTATTTATCTGTTGTCAGAATATTGTAATTACCGAAAAATCCGCCGGCTCCTTGAGATGCGTGCATGCCTGCTGACTTACCACCCAGCGTGACACCATCTGGATCTGTAATCGCAAGACTAAACCCACCATCCCGAATGATCCAACCCTCACTGGGTACTTGCTCTTCTGAAAGTGCATGTACACGGTACTGAAAATCAGGATTAACCATAAACATGGAAAAGCTGACACGGTCAGCCATAGTCGGGTCGTCAACATCAATACCAAAAAATTCTAGAAAATGTGCTTTTGCGGCGTTTTCAATTTCCAGAATTTCAGCATCGGAACGATTCATGATTTCATACTGAAAAAAATCCCCATCGCAAAATAAGCCATCAAAGGGTCCACAACCAGTAACACCCGGTCTCGGCTCTGAAACAGTTGGGTCAAAAATGCCATTACCCATATATAAAACTAACTTTTCGAAACCGTTGGGTTGGACTAACCCTTCTTTACCCTTATTGCTATGAGAATCCTTGTGATGTTCATATTCATGTTCTTTATCCGCAAAAACTAGCGCATTCATACTAAAGAAAAGAATTAGAATAGTGAGGATGTTAATAATATTAACTTTCAATTGATTGGTATTCATGAATACTATTTCCTTTAAAAATTGGCCTATAATTTCAAAGTGGCTTTTGTGAAAGTGTCTGATTAAAAGATACTTAACTTCTTTGACAGTAGACGCATAAAAGACGATGCGTGTGTTAAATTTGGGTAGTAGGAATTTAGCTAGAAAGCCCAACTACCTAATTTAGTTCTAATGTTTGTTGAAGTGTGTTTATGGTAGTGCTAGGGGGATTTTATTTATGTGAGAAAACTCACATAGATGAAGTTTTTTACTGAATACTTTGCTTAAATGAGCGTAAGTAAGGGAAATCCGCAAGTAATGTCATAGGAAGAAACGGTACTGAAATTTTATTCAGTACCGCCGTAGACTGGAAATTATTGTGTTCAGATTACTAATTAGGCTTGCTTGCGCTAATTAAAAGTTCTGCGGATGTAGGCAATACTACAATGAGGAAAAGTTTTTGATTTAGCCAGAAATTTCATAAAGACTTCTGGAATTCCGCATATGCTAGTACTGCGCTTTGATACAGTCTTTCCCAGAGTTGCTCGGTAATATAGCTTTTTTGGGAGAGCTCATTAAGTGAGGCATGAATTTTTTTCATATATTCCGATTCTGGTATAGATGTATCCGTGTAACTGACAGGAATTTCCGGAATTGTCAGCCTTTCACCTGCTTTCACATTCTTCAGCATGTTTTTTACGCCGCCGGACCAAAGTATTTCCACATCACCTTTAGCGGCTTTTCCGAGCCCAACAGTAACGACAATACTATCCTGAGATAAATGACTTGAGCCGCCAAGAACCGGTTGCATAATTGTTTTTCCACCTTCGGGTGTGAATTTGACGATTGCACCAATGCCGTCCCTATTTACTTGCCCTTCACTGACAATGTCCTTGGTACCGAGAAGCTTGATTTGAACCCAGTTATTACTATTGTCAGCGCTGCTGATTTCTATGGAAAGCGTGCCATTTTGCACATTTAAACCGTTTATAAGCGCAGCGTTTAAATTGGCAACGGGCTCGGTGTCGGAAGGAATAAAAGAAGGAATAAAGTAGACGTCATCATCCAGGGACGTCCCCTCAGGTGACCATGGAATAAGTGGCGCATTTTCCGGAACGTTAAAATTCGAAACAGACACAATATCAACAAAACCGTCATTATTTAAGTCACCTACCGCAGAACCATGGACTGATCTCAAGGTATGGCTTGTCATTGATCGTGCATCCAGATCGTAAGTAAAATTTGCAGCCCCATCATTTTTCAAAATCAAACCGGGATTATCCAGGAAGAAAATAAACGGATTTTCCAGCCCACCGTGATATACAATGTCTGTATCTCCATCATTATCATAATCAAAAGCTGAAGTACCCCAGCCAAAAACGGATGGAATAGCGATAGGAATTGAAAATTTATTGTCTTTAGTTCCAAGAAACCATTGGTTCTCCCAGAAAGTTGATGGCGTATTTTCAAGCGCTTGAGCACCATACGTACCAAGGTTCGTTGCGAAGAAATCAAGGTGGCCGTCACTGTTAAAGTCGCCAAAACTGATGCCCATCCATCCACCTGGCAAGGAAATTCCGGCTTCTATATTGATGTCCTTAAATGTTCCGGAGCCATCATTGGCATGTAAATGAATCAAACCTCTATCTATGCCGCCGTCAGCGGCAACAAGAATGCCGCCCTGGTCATCGAGTGAAAATAAATCAAGATCACCATCAAGATCATAATCGACTGCGGCTACAGCCCAAGTTGGTCCAGCAACACCAA
>JAJFJI010000060.1 GCA_021774205.1 Nitrosomonas sp. | reverse complement strand
TTATGTGCTTTTGTTATTTTTTTATTCTCTTCTTCACGTGCTAACAACCACTCCCACACGCCTTTATCATTAGCTTATAACATCAGCCAATCATGACATCGCAAGCCTACTGAGTCAGCTCTGCACTGTCAAGAAAATTTAGGCCATGTTTCGATTTTCTCTATCCAAAATGAGACAGCTCATTAATTCTTCGTTGACGAAGCAGGTTTTCTTCTATTTACAATCAATTGTTTATATTTTCATACCCGAATATAGCGTCATAACATGAGGTATATATTGCCTTGCTCTGTTTTTAATGTCACGCCACGGTATGCTTACTCGATGCACGACAACCAAAAGCAAACAGTCTGGTGACACCCACCAGACATAGCGCCTGGTAGAGAGCGAGCTGATGGGTGGCTGGGTGCCCTACTGAACCTGGGTCGTCATCGTCACTTTGACGTGCCCAAATCACTATGAGAGGAATTGTCCGGTCGTTTTACTCAATTGCTGAGTATTCAAGCGCCGTTACTTTCCTTTGAAATGGACCAGGACATGGATGCGCGCACTGACTGCACGTTGATGCTAAATGCGGATATTGCCAACGAGTTGTTTCGCGCAAGCGCAAAAGAAACGAAAATTTGATACTTATCGTGTGGAAACCATCAAAGACATTGCCGGCAAGACTCTCAAGGATCAGCGTGTTGTTACCGACACAGGTGAAGTTGGGCGTCACTGCCACTCAATTCTGCGGGGAAAAAAGAGCAGGCGATGCAGGATCGTTTTGCGCAGCGCTTCGAAGCGGCATCGCAAAGTCGGGCAGAAGGGCTGAACAAGAAAGGTACTGTCAAAAAGTCAGCACAAGGCACAAAGTATCTTTGATAGCCGTCAAACGATCTACATAACAAGATGGAATTCACCAGCACGTTACCGTTATCCTGCAACGCACCGAGGACAAAACCATTCATCTAGGTAACACTACCCGGACAAAAATCCACCAAAAAGAAATGAGTGCTGGTATATATTGGTATACATGCGATCATTATTGCAAATCACTTAACAAACGAAGCTCACCCAGAGCAAACAACTTAAGCCATTATTTTAATAGCCGCAGATAAACGACTCTTGTGACGGGCTGCTTTATTTTTATGTATGATTCCCTTATCAGCGATCATGTCGATCGTACTAATCGTTTTGTCAAATACCACTTGGGCTTCACTTTTGTCACCTGATTCAATAGATTGTCTTATATATTTGATAGCAGTGCGTAATTTCGAACGTGCACTAAAGTTATGCTCACGTTGCTTAATGATTTGTCTCGCACGTTTTCTTGCTTGTGCACTATTAGCCATAAAAAATCCTTAATTCCATTATTGCAGAAAGTCGCGGATATTACGACTATTCCACGGTTAATGCAAGCACTCGCTGATCCCACACATGCGCTTAATTCTATTTATTCCTGTTAACTAGTCTTTCACTAATGAAAAGGCTTGTCAAATAATATCCAGATGTTATTCGCCAAGCTATTCTTCATTGTCACCATCAGTTCTATTGCCTATCATCACCGGATTCTTCGCCACCAGCCACTTCATCAGAATCAGCGTCTGAAACTTCACTTTCCTCAGCTGCATCGACACTGCATTCGAAACCCCGGCCTCTTCCTCCAACCCTACCACCGCTGGATCAGAGAGAACAGGTTCAGAATCCCATGCTCCATAAACAGATGGTGGTGGCTTGCCCATTGGGTAGCCATCAAGACTTTTTTCTTTCACATGCTGTCAAAACTAACACTACAAGCGCAGCGGCCAACAAACAGTGTATATCTCAAAATTGCATCGCCAAAGTTTGTTGAAACTATAAACAACATAATCCAACTAAGCCCATGGCACAAATTGAAGTAACAACCCGCCATTTACCCAACAAATCTTAAAAGGCTTCAAACAAACATCGGCATGCATCATTTATTACACCAGAAAATAAAAAACCGCCCTAAAAGAAGGGCGGTTTTTTTACCAACAGCTAATAAATTAATTGTCAGCATCAGGTGCAGAATCACGATCATCCATAAAACCTGGTGGATACTGGCCTGGTTTCGGATCACCACAACCTACTAAACCTACTAGAAACAAAGCGATCAATGCAGATGCGACGAGTGACTGTTTCATGTTTTTATCTCCTATGTTTAAAAATTTTTTCAAGACGACTCAAACAATACAATAAGTTCTTATAGCCCTTCATATTTCGAAAGACCATTTATTAGTATCAGAATTAAACTTGGCTGTCCAGAAATTTTATACAATTTTTTTCACGTAACTAATTAGTTGAATTAACAGTTTACTTCATTAATCAATATGATATAACCATATTCGTACCATTGATAAAGAAGTTTGCTTATTTCCTCATCCAACGCATTGCACGGTGCGATTTTTTGATCATCAGCAAAACTTGCTAGTACATGACGGGCACCCAAGCTCATCTCATATGACTCGCCATTCACAAATAAATTATTTTTTCTAACCAGCATTCGACTTTTTAAGTCTAGCTGTACTCCGCTTTTTTTTACTTGCTGTATAAAATTTTTCTGACTGAGTGGATTAGCAGGCCGGTTAAAAAAGACATGAGACTTTGGTTCTGTAAGATAAATTCCAAGAAAATTTTCTATATCAACGTTCTGCCATTTGATTTTGTTAACGATAGTCTTGGCCTGGCGAAACATGGTTGAACTGATACTTGCTGGGTTAGCTTGCAATGGCAGGTCCGGATCCCGATACCAACCATCCGCCTTGATACAATCCTGCATGTAAATAAGAAACTGAACCATCAGTTCTTGATGACTGGGCGCGCGAAAACCAATGGAATAGGTCATGCAGTCGTTCTCCGCCACGCCTTGGTGCGCATAGTTAGGCGGCAAATAAAGCATATCACCAGACTCTAAAACCCATTCTTGCTCCGGCACAAATTTACGGAGAATTTTTAGCGGAACATCTTCGATTAATCGCGTATCCTGTTGAGAAGATATTTTCCATCGTTTGGCGCCCTGTCCCTGCAATAAAAACACGTCATAGGAGTCAATGTGCGGCCCAATCCCACCCCCTTTAGAAGCATAACTAATCATTAAATCATCTAGCCGGGCATAGGGAATAAAGCGAAATTTAAGCAGTAAGTCACGTGCAGAAGAGTAAAAATGGTTAACATCATGTACCAATAATGTCCATGGTTTTTTTTTACTAGAAAAATCCTGAGAAATTAGCGGCCCATGCTTAACAACCCAATGATCATTTTTTTGCGAAATAAGGCGTGACTGCGCATCTTCTTGGCCAGCAAATTTAATCAGTTCTTCACGCGTCAATAATCCTTGAAAATTGGGTAGCGCGCGACGTATCAACAAAGGTTTTTTTTGCCAATAATCACGTAAAAAAGTTCTGGGCGATAGCCCCCCCAACGAAATAATACGCTTGATGTTAATGTTTTTTCCCCCATAATTCTTCTAAGCGTTGATCACGGCCACAATTGCTTCGGTAATCACGATAACGAACCGAATTCTTCAGATAATAATCCTGGTGATATTCTTCGGCGGGATAAAATGTTGTTGCAGGCCATATCTCTGTTACAACAGACTGAGCAAAACGGCCGGAAGCTTCTAATGTGGCTTTGGATTTTCGAGCCAGCTCATGTTGCTCATCATCGTGATAAAAAATAACACTGCGATACTGCGTACCTGTATCACAGAACTGCCGATTTGGTGTTAGCGGATCAATTGTTAACCAATATGCAGCCAGCAATTCAGCAAAACTGGTCTTAGTCACATCAAAACGCACGAGTACCGCTTCAACATGCCCGGTCTTGCCGGCAACCACCTGCTTATAAGTTGGATTTTCTTCTTTACCACCAATATAGCCAGATGTTGTAGAGATCACACCAGGCAATTTATCAAAATCTGCTTCCGTGCACCAAAAACAACCACCAGCAAAAGTCGCCATGCCTAACACTGAGCCGGTTGACTGATCAGCGACTACCCTCATTTTTTCAACATCAGATGGCACACATGCTGAGAGCATCGTCAGCGACAATAACGTAGCGAAAAATAAGCAGTGAAAAAACCTATTGAGAAACCGTGCCAAATCAGTCATTTTCATAGGATTAGCTCCTGAGCGCTGGAAGAGGATCCCCCAGAAAAATAAATTGTAACGCCAAGCCGTTGTTACACCAGCGCTCTTTTCGCGGCGGCGGACCATCCTTAAATATGTGGCCTTGGTGACCGCCGCACCGCACACAATGATACTCAGTCCGGGGAATCATTATCCTAAAATCACGTTTGGTTCCGACATGCTGCGCAATAGGTTGCGTAAAACTTGGCCAGCCAGTCCCGCTGTCGTATTTATATGCACTTTCAAACAAAGGAAGGTAACATGCCGCACAGATATATGTTCCATCACGAGTTTCGTTATTTAACACACTACTGCCAGGTGGTTCAGTATCCTCCTCAAATAACACACGGAATGCCTCTGGTGATAACAATTCTCGCCACGCTTCATGTGGTTTATTTAACGGTGTAATGGGCGCTGAATGAGCCGTGTTAATGATAGCTTGCTCAGATAGAAAAAGGGAGAACAATGGGAATGATGCAACCACACTGAGTCCCTGCAGAAATATGCGTCGTTTCATAAAAATCCCTTTTGTTAGCGTTTAAAATAATACCAATAGACATATCGCCGTGAAATTAGTTTGTCAATAATTTTTTCCTGCACGTGTACGCAAAATTTCCCAGTTAAAAGCAATCATGGATGCAGGCAGCCGTCCAAATCCTGTATCATCTCGGTTTTAGGATTTTATCTAGCCTACATGAAAATTACCTTTCTGGATTTTGAGCAAAATATTGCCGAGTTTGAAGCAAAAATAGAAGAATTACGTTTTGCTCAAGATGACTCCGCATTGGACATCTCAGCAGAAATTACACGTTTGCAAGCAAAAAGCCAGACGCTTACCAAGAGCGTCTACACCAAATTATCGCCCTGGCAAATTTCACAAGTCGCACGTCATCCGCAGCGCCCTTACACCCTTGACTATATCGAGCATCTATTTACTGATTTCGAAGAACTTCATGGCGATCGAAATTTTGCTGATGATCACGCCATTGTCGGCGGATTAGTGCGATTTAACGGTCAATCCCTTATGGTTATTGGTCATCAAAAAGGACGTGATACCAGAGAAAAAATTCATCGTAATTTTGGCATGCCCAAACCGGAAGGCTACCGCAAAGCACTCCGCTTGATGCGCCTAGCAGAAAAATTTTCTGTGCCAGTGCTTACTTTTATAGATACGCCCGGCGCCTTTCCGGGAATCGATGCAGAAGAACGCGGCCAGTCAGAAGCTATCGGCAGGAATCTTTATGTGCTTGCGGAATTAAGAGTACCCGTGATTTGCATTATTATTGGTGAAGGCGGTTCGGGTGGCGCCCTAGCAGTGGCAGTTGGCGATGTTGTTCAGATGCTGCAATATGCCACCTACTCTGTCATCTCACCCGAAGGGTGCGCCTCCATTCTCTGGAAAAGTGCTGACAAGGCAGATGAAGCCGCTGAAATCATGGGAATAACTGCTGATCGATTAAAATCGTTAAACCTTATTGATGGCATTGTTGAAGAACCAATAGGTGGCGCTCATCGAGACTATCCCGCTACTATGCAATCGGTAAAAAACGTATTGCAGGAATCGTTAAGAAAACTACAAGATCAATCCATAGAAACGCTATTAGAAAATCGCCTTGAGCGATTGATGGGATATGGCACATTTAAGGAAGCCAAAATCGAATAACATCTTTGATTCAACCAAAACGGTACTCAGTACTTATATTAAGCAGGATAATCATGTTATCGTCGCATTAAGCGGCGGAATTGATTCAATTGTACTACTAGACATGCTAAATTCTTTGTCTAAACCCATGCAATTTACACTGTCTGCAGTTCATGTTGATCATGGTATCAGTCAAAACGCAGGTCAATGGTGTAAATTCTGCTGCAATCTCTGCAACACTTTACATATTCCGATTACCATCACGCATTTAAAAATCAGAAAAGAACCTGGCATCAGTCTCGAGGCTACCGCCAGGCATGCACGTTACCAAGTATTTAATCACTTACTAGCTGATTATGTGGTGCTGGGACAACATCAGGATGATCAGGCAGAAACATTACTACTGCAGTTATTACGTGGTGCGGGCACACGTGGACTTGCAGCCATGCCTGTTGCAAGAAAGCAAGAATCAGATAAAGCACCCCAAATTCTACGTCCGATGCTGGATGTATCACGTAGCAGTATTCAGCAATATGCGAAGGAAAAGAAACTAAACTGGATAAATGACGAGAGTAACGAAAATATTACCTTCGACCGAAATTTTCTGCGCCATGAAATTTTTCCTCTACTAAAAAAACGCTATCCCACCTATCAAAAAACTTTTTTACGTGCCAGCCAGCATCTTGCAGAAGCATCGCATCTTTTAGATGAACTGGCAGAACTGGACAACCGGAAATGTATGACCGAGGGAAAACTCCAAATTGAATGTCTACGTAAACTGAACCACCCTCGCGCAAAAAATTTGCTTCGTTATACACTCTCACAACAAGGAAAAAGCCTACCCAGCACCAAAAAGATGGCGGATATACTTCAGCAGCTATTGACTGTGGGTACCGATACAAAACTGCATATCCCTTTTGGTAACATCGAGTTTCGCTGTTACAAAGGAATCGTTAATATTTTACCCAGAAGGGTAATACCAGATAATGGTTCATTGTTTATCTGGCATGGAGAAAAACAGCTGGTACTGAACCAATTAAACGGTTCAATTAAATTTTCACATAACAAAAACAGCGGGATAGATCTTGAAAAATTGAACAAAAATCTAGTCACAATCCGATTACGTTCTGGCGGCGAACGTTTCCGTCCCGATTGCAAGCGGCCACGCCGCAGACTGAAAAACCTATTCCAAGAAGCATTGATTCCCCCCTGGGAGCGTAATGCACTACCACTATTATTTAGCGGAGAACAGCTGGTCTGGGTACCGGGTATTGGCATTGAATGTGAATTTCAGACAACACCAGGAGAAACTGGATTGGTACCCACATGGGAACCTAATTAATAATTCAAGCTAAATGTAAATAAAATAGTAACTATTCAGATTATCCCTAAAATCCGTCATTCCGCGTTACAAGATGATCATTTATACGTGTAAACTCACATTTTGCGCATTGAACAGACAAATTTTATGGACAATCTGAACAGTTACATAAAAAATTCGAATGCTTAGGAGATTAGAATGATTCTGGTAACTGGTGGCGCTGGTTTTATTGGTGCAAATTTTGTATTGGACTGGCTAAAACAATCCGATGAAAAAATTGTTAATCTTGACAAACTAACTTATGCGGGAAATGAACAAAACCTCACCACGCTTTCTGGAGACCCAAGACATATATTTGCACACGGTGATATCAGTGACTCAGCATTAATATCAAGAATACTAACGCAATACCAACCACGGGCGATTATCAACTTTGCCGCCGAAAGTCATGTTGATCGCTCCATTAATGGCCCGAGTGCCTTTATTCAAACGAACATCGTTGGTACTTTCCAGTTACTGGAGTCTGTACGCGCTTATTGGAATCAACAGGACAATAAAACCGTTAAACAAAACTTCCGTTTTTTTCATGTCTCTACTGATGAGGTTTATGGTTCTCTGGATAAAGATGCACCCGCCTTTACCGAAGCGCATCGTTTTGAACCTAACAGCCCCTACTCAGCCAGCAAAGCATCTAGTGACCACCTCGTACGGGCCTATCATCACACCTATGGTCTGCCGGTACTTACCACCCACTGCTCTAATAATTATGGGCCCTATCAGTTCCCTGAAAAATTGATACCACTGATGATCGTGAATGCATTGGCAGGCAAACCTTTGCCTGTCTATGGAGACGGCCAACAGATTCGTGATTGGCTCTATGTCTCAGACCATTGCAACGCCATCCGTCATGTTCTGGAAGCAGGAACACCAGGAGAAACCTATAATATTGGTGGTTGGAATGAAAAAGCAAATATTGACATTGTTAATACCATCTGCAAATTACTGGAAACATTTAAGCCCAACGCTAATTATCACAAGTTGGTAACTTACGTAACGGATCGCCCAGGCCATGATCGCCGCTACGCGATTAATGCAAATAAAATGGAACGTAACCTTAACTGGAAGCCAGTTGAAACATTTGAAACAGGTATCCGTAAAACTATCCAGTGGTACTTGAACAATCAGGATTGGATCAGTGACGTTCAATCGGGCGCTTACAGGGATTCGACTAAGAAAAAACCAAACCAACAATGAATGCACTTTATGAAAATTTTGCTATTTGGAAAAAAGGGCCAAGTAGGCTGGGAACTTCAACGCAGTCTCGCACCACTTGGCGAATTGATCGCACTTAGCAGGGACAGCACAGAATTATGTGGCGACTTAACTGATTTAAATGGCATCGCAAAAACGGTGCGTACGGTTACGCCAGATGCCATCGTTAATGCCGCCGCCTATACCGCAGTAGATAAAGCCGAAAGTGAGCAAGAATTAGCCTACCTCATCAATGCACTCGCCCCTGATGTATTGGCGAAAGAAGCGAAGCGAAATAATGCATGGCTCATTCATTATTCGACTGACTATGTGTTTGATGGCAGCGGCAAGTACCCCAAAGTAGAAACAGATTCCACTGCCCCCCTGAATATCTACGGAAAAACAAAATTAGAAGGTGAACAGTTCATTAACGCTTCTAATTGTCTTCATCTCATTTTTCGTACTAGTTGGGTTTATGCTGCACACGGTAACAATTTTATTAAAACTATGCTTCGACTGGCCCAAGATCGTGATCACCTTAATATTATCGATGACCAAATTGGCGCACCCACGGGAGCAGATCTGCTGGCAGATATTACTGCACACACAATCCGTGCAGCATTGCATCAACCTACGCTATCAGGAATCTATCACTTAGTTGCCAGCGGAGAAACCTCATGGCACGGTTATGCCAATTTAATCTTTGACTTTGCCAAAAAAGAAAAATTTCATCTCAAATTAAAACCTGAAACCACATTACCCGTACTCAGTAAAACTTTTCCTGCCCCCGCAAAACGGCCACTTAACTCGCGGCTGAATACCCATAAGTTACACAATACTTTTAGCTTAAATCTACCTACCTGGCAAACAGGTGTTAAACGGACACTTGAAGAAATTTTAGCGCCAAATTTTCTCAGATAGCGCGCCACCTAAGCCAAATAATATCCCCCTAAATAAAAGGATAATGGACTATAAGCAACATACGTTTCATAATTATATGCATGTCATAATTCTGTAACATTTTTGTAATATCCTTGCCTTCGAAATTTCACTCGGAGGCTAAATGAAGCTATTTGAAGACTTTCCGACCAGTCACTATACAGTCGGCAAAAGCAAACCCACTGCGTTGCCACTCATCATGCTAACACTAATATGTGGCACTGCAATCCCGGCACAAGCGCTGGTTCTATATGTAGACCCAGAAACCAATCAGGTGTATACGACACCCGGCAAGAACCGGGTCAAATTGGGAAAATTCAAACAAGTCGAAGAAGTTGAAACTGCACATTCTACGGAAGAATTGAAAGAACTCGATACCAAACTTGATAAAAAAATAGAAGAACTCAAGGCTATTGAAACGCGTATTGAGGAACAACAAAATGAAGTCATGGTTGCTGAGCAACAAGATCAGGAAACTGAAAAAACAGAACCTACTAAAAAGGATGAAAAAAAATGGTATGACAGTTTTAAAATCGGTGGGTATACGCAGTTTCGCTATAATGAGGGTATATCGGGAGATTATAAAGATCTTTCATCTCCAGGTGACAAAGGTATCGAAGAAGATACCAATTTCAATATTCGCCGAGCCCGTCTGGTCTTTTCGGGTGATATAACTGATCATTTAAAGATCTATATGCAAACAGAATTTGCGAGTGGTAATGTTAAAGTACGTGACATGTATGGCGATATCTTTTTCGACAAAAAGAGAGAATTTCGTATCCGACCGGGCTTATCCAAGATTCCCAACAGTTTTGAAATACTTCAGTCAAGTCGAAATCGAGTAGCCTTTGAACGTGCGGATGCATTGAGTAGCGGGATTCGCAACGAACGTGATACAGGGGTGTTTTTTTACTGGACACCAGAACATATTCAAAAACGATTTAGTTTCCTAAGCAAAAATCTTAAAGGATCCGGCGATTATGGCGTGATTGGTTTTGGAGTTTACGATGGACAGGGCATTAATGAACACGACCTAAATGAAAATGTCCACTTTGCTGCACGGGTTACTTACCCATTCGAATTTTCGAATGGGCAGATTTTTGAAACTGGTGTTTTCGGCTATACCGGCCGTTTTGTTCCAACTGTCGGCACCAATAACGGGGCTGACATTCTCACTGCCCCAACTTTTAACAAAAGTGGTTATCGAGATGAACGCATTGGTCTTCATGCCATACTTTATCCTCAACCTTTCGGTTTCCAAACAGAATGGAACTGGGGAAAATCACCGCAACTCAGTGCTGATCGCACCGTAATTGAATCGGGTGATATCAATGGCGGTTATGTTCAAGCCATGTATAAAATCGATAACGCCTGGGGTAGCTGGATTCCTTACATAAAGTGGCAAACTTACGATGGCGCCGAAAAATTCACAACAAATGCGCCATTAAGCAAAGTAAGAGAGATAGAGTCTGGTGTTGAGTGGCAAATCAGGCCTGAAATTGAGTTGACGGTCGCCTACTCAAACATGGACAGAACCAATGTCAAAACCTTGGAGCAAGTAAAAAATGCAAATATTATGCGTTTTCAACTTCAATGGAAGTACTAATATCAATATGGTTTAGCTACTTCAGCGATTGATTAGTGCAGTTTATCGGTCAGAAAATATAAAACTTTTCTGGCCGATAAGTAACAACAGCATATGATACATACACCCGCTATCTATGTAGCATTAAGTTGCTCTCTGTTCCGCCGAATACATTAATAATAACTTGACCGAACCGTTTAGCAAAACGTTCAGCCAACCCTTGTTTTGCGGTAAAGTCAACAATAGCTTCAGCTTTAATAATTTCACGTGCCACATAATCAACACTACCCAACGCATCAGCTAATCCTAATTCAATACTTTTCTCACCCGTCCAGACAATACCACTAAAAATTTCCGGGATGTCTTTTAAGCGATCACCACGACCATGCCGCACCACCGAGACAAATTGATCATGGATTTCTGCCAGCATATTTTGGGCGTGCTCTTTTTGTTTGGTGTCAATTGGCGAAAAAGGGTCAAGAAAACCTTTGCTTTCACCTGCGGTAAGTAAACGACGCTCGATACCGAGTTTTTCTAACGTTTCGGTAAAACCGAAGCCATCTAACATAACGCCAATGGAACCAACTAGGCTTGCCTTATCAACAAAAATCTTATCAGCAGCAGCGGCAACATAGTAACCTCCCGAAGCGCAAATATCCCCGACTACAGCATATAAAGGAATGTCAGGATTAATTGAACGCAAACGAAGGATTTCATCATTAATGTACCCTGCCTGCACCGGGCTGCCACCAGGACTATTGATTCGCA
The DNA here is from genome assembly GCA_021774205.1 of Nitrosomonas sp. Classification (GTDB taxonomy): domain Bacteria; phylum Pseudomonadota; class Gammaproteobacteria; order Burkholderiales; family Nitrosomonadaceae; genus Nitrosomonas. The sequence continues at coordinate 438 of JAJFJI010000060.1, read as the reverse complement.
AAATCACGCCTTGCGTATTTTGATCGTTGAAAGCATCACGTAAGCTTGCATTAATATTTTCAGCGCTACTAATGCTATCTGACATTAGCATGCCCTGAAGATCCACAAGCGCAGTATGTTTATCAGTAATTTTCATCCCAGAACTTCCTATCCATCCCATTGCAAGAAACAAAAGGATAAACAGATATAAAAATGTTAGCGATTTAAAAAAAATCCCCCAGCGACGTGTACGTCGCTGCTCTCTGATAGAAGAAAACGCAAGCTTTTCCAACACCTCTTTTTCCCAATTTTCATTCTTTTTATCAGAATCAGCCATAACAATTTATCCATTAAAAAAACATAAAGTTTCAAATTCAAAAATTAATACTTTTTCTTTACTTATAACACTTATCAACGGCTCAGAATTAAAAAGTATAACGATAAAGCAACCATATTAAT
>JAJFJI010000059.1 GCA_021774205.1 Nitrosomonas sp. | reverse complement strand
GCACAGGGCTATCTATCTGATTACCGGGGAGTCAGAATTTCCCAATCTGGGAAACGTTTTCTGATTGAACATGCCACCGTCTGGAACATTCAGAAGCCGGACGGAACACCAGTGGGTCAGGCAGCCACCTTCTCTAAGTGGGCTTATTTGTAGCCGCTAGATAAGGATTCGGCACGCCGCATTTTAACCAGGCCAACACAAGCCAGCAGCAATAATACACGCTGCGGCAATCCCGCAGAGACTGAAACAACCTAGAGCGCCTGGGGACGACCAGATCAAGTCTGAACGAATACAAATCCCAGCATCCTTCAACCAAAAATCCTCAGTTGAGTGGTGTTTAGCGTGCGTTGTTGTTTCTTTTTGGCAAGACGCAACGAAACGTTATGACTCGTTATTACAATGAATTGCAACGCAGTAAAAAGAAAGAACGGCGTGCTATCAGCATCATCGCGTTCCTCACCTTTAAGGTAACGGTGTCCGCAGTAAACACTTTTCCTAATGGCTTCCATTAGAAGTACCTGCTAATGGAAAATCTGAGTTTAATGAATGAGATTTTCAATGACTCCACCGGCTTCTTTCAAACAAGCGCCAAACGAAAGAATCCCTTCTTCATGGCCGGCCATAACGATAATTTTTTGGGTTTTTACTTCTGTTTCATTGAATAATCGGGTGATCTCGTTGGCCATTTCAGGGGTACCGTATGGAATTTCTTTTTTGGTAGTAGAAACTTTGTTGATGAGTTGCTTCCATAATGCTTTGCTATGAATGTGAATGACTCCTGCAGCTAACGGTTCATTTTCGTAGATCATGGCGTGGGTCATGGATTCAGAGGAGGCTTTTACTGGTCCATTGCACCATACTTCGTTTGTGGAAATATTGTAATCAGTGACTGTAGCAAAATGTTCAGGTCTGATATGTTCAATATGTCCCGTTTGTGTGCCTGAAATAATGAATTGTTTTCCTTCTATCTTTTGGCTGACATTACCGAAACCGACATTGATATCGGAGTAATGCCCTATCAGGCCCATTTGAAGGAGCTTGTTGCGCCAAAGAATGAGTTCACTTAAATCTTCCTGCGAAGTAGTCGCTTTTTCCCAATGACATTGGAATTTTATATAGCCTTCATCGATCATTTTTTCTCGGAGAAAAGTTGAAAGATTCCTTCCTTGTTCGCATTGCAAATACCTCTTTCAGTAATGAGGCCTGTTACCAGCCTTGCGGGGGTAACATCGAAACCGACATTCAATGCATTGCTCGATTCGGGAGTAAGTAGCACTTTTGTGAGTTTGCCATTTTCGGCCTTGCCTTGAATATATTTAACCTCATTTTCACTGCGCGTTTCGATAGGAATTTCTTTGAGCCCGTCTTTGATGTCCCAATCGATGGAAGTAGAAGGTAAAGCAACATAAAAAGGAATATTGTTATCGTATGCAGCCAGCGCTTTGAGATAGGTGCCAATTTTATTGGCCACATCACCTTGAATGGTGGTTCGGTCGGTACCCACAATTGCCATGTCTACCATTCCGTGTTGCATCAAATGTCCCCCGGTATTATCTGAAATAATCGTATGAGGAATTCCGTGCTGATTAAATTCGAAAGCGGTAAGATTAGCGCCCTGGTTCCGCGGACGGGTTTCATCTACCCAAACATGCACTTTTATGCCTTTTTCGAAAGCATGGTAAATGGGTGAGGTGGCTGTTCCCCAATCGATGGTGGCCAGCCAGCCAGCATTGCAATGGGTAAGGATATTAACCGTTTCACCTTTTTTATTTTGACTCATCTCTTCAATCAATGACAAACCATGCTCGCCGATTTTTCTACTGATTACAATGTCTTCCGTTTTTATGCGGTGGGCATTTTCCAGTAATTTTGCAATCACTTCACCCCTATCGCTCAAACCTTCTACCGTTTTTAATTGTTCATTCACTGCCCAGGCTAAATTAATGGCTGTTGGCCTTGATGCATTGAGTTTTTGAGCGGCTTCCTGCAAGTTTTCATTTCCCAAAACCGCCAGGTACATTCCGTAAGCAGCTGTTACCCCAATCAATGGCGCACCCCGAACGATCATGTCTTTGATGGCAGTCACCGTGTCATTACAGGTTTTTAAATCAACAATCTCGAATTGGTGTGGAAGTACGCGCTGATCAATGGCTTGAACGATAGAATCGTCACCTTCTTTCACCCAGATAGTATGATAGTGTTGCCCGTTAACTTTCATAGAAAAATTGATTTACGGTTTCCCCTTGCAGGTGAAGAATGTATTGCTAAGCTGGAAAAACTGCTATTCCTCGGTCAATTCTTTCGCAAACTCAACGCTCTCTTTCGGAATATCATACATCATGCTTCCAAGAATTTCATGACACCATCGCCACGGGCAAGAAGCCCCTGGTTTAGTTTAAGCCCGGATTCTTCTTTAACCAGCTCAGCGCATTCTCAATCACGTCTCGCCCATGATTCCAGACTGAAACATTCAATTGCAATGGCGCTGAATTCATCGGAGATGAATTGGCATCAATTTACCCAAACCTTTTCTAGACTGAGCGCCGAGCCTATAAACTGGGAAAAACGAGCATTAATGCTGGCGCAAGCCAAAGCGCAGAGCTATCTATCCGATTACCGGGGAGTCAGAATTTCCAAATCTGGGAAACGTTTTCTGATTGAATATGCCACCGTCTGGACCATTCAGAAGCCAGACGGAACACCAGTGGGTCAGGCAGCCACCTTCTCTAAGTGGGCTTATTTGTAGCCGCTAGACAAGGATTCGACACGCAGCATTTTAACCAGGCCAACACAAGCCAGCAGCAACAATAAACTCTGCGGCAATCCCGCAGAAATTGAAACGGCATGAAGCGCCTGGAGGCCGCCTGCCAGCAGAAGTACGGCAGCGCCAGCACCTTCTGAAATACCCCAAAATATTCGATTGGCCACCGGTGGATTTGGATTGCCGCCCGATGTCACCATATCATCAACAAACGACCCGGAATCCGAAGAAGAAATAAAAAAAATCACTGCCAGCACCAGACCGACCCACTGCATTAAAGATGTCCAAGGCAAATGTTCAAGCAAAACATGTAGCGACATCGCCACATTTTCCACCACAGGCTCTACCAGGCCACCGCCACCCTGGTCTTCTAGATAAAGCGCCGTACCACCGAATACCGCAAACCAAAGAAAATTAATTGTTGTCGGAATTAAAAGCACGTAGCAAACAAACTCGCGCACCGTCCGTCCCCGTAAGATACGCGCCACAAAAATTCCTACAAATGGGCTCCAGAAAATCCACCAACCCCAGTAAAACAATGTCCAGTGCGCTTGCCAATCAGAGTTTGGACGCAGATCCAGCCAAAAGTTTCAGTAATAAAATGTAGAAGCGCACTAAATGTTCTACCTGCATTCTCAGTCCATAACCCGGCATAGGCGATCAACGTAAGATTAAAAACAGCGGCAGAAAAAAATACGGGTGGAGAAATACCTGTGCGCCACTCACGAAGCAACTGCAAGAAGCGATGAATAATCTGCATATTTCAAAAGCTGATACTAAAGCCTGATTTCCACATCGATGCCAACCTGCACCCTATCAAATAATTCCAATAAGTCGCAATTTTTCATTCGGATACAACCAATAGAGCCCGGCTTACCCATTTCTACACTATCCGGGCTACCATGAATATAAACATAACGACGCATGGTATCCACCGAGCCCAATCGATTGGAACCAGGCTCACAACCAGAAAGCCAACAGATACGTGTCAAAATCCAGTCTCGATTGGGGAAACGTTTACCTAAATCCGGCGTATAAATTTCACCGGTTGGCCGCCGCCGGATAAAAACCGTATTGACGGGTTGGCCTGCGCCAATCTTAGCGCGAATAATATGCTTTCCTAGCGGGGTACAAAAACTGCCATTTTCCTGTCCCACCCCGTTTTTGGCCGAAGAAATAACATACTGCTTAATGATATGACCGTTACCATCCAACAAATCAAGCCGTTGCTGTGCAATACTGATATTAATTTTCATCACTACCCCGCTCCATCTTCTTGCGTCGCTCAGCAAAAAATTGTTTCAACAACATGCTTGCCTCTTGGGCCAGCACACCACCACTTACCTGCATGTGATGATTAAGCCGCGTTTCTGATGGCAAATCAATGACGCTGCCACAAACGCCGGTTTTAGGGTCTGTTGCCGCATAAACCAGGCGCATGATGCGCGCATGAAAAAGTGCGCCAACACACATGGCACAAGGTTCGAGCGTCACATAAAGCGTACAATCGAGCAAGCGGTAATTATCCAGATAACGTCCTGCATCACGCAACGCCATCACCTCAGCATGCGCGGTCGGATCAGCCGCTACAACTGAGCGGTTGTAACCCCGCCCGATAATCTCATTATCCTTCACCACCACTGCACCGACGGGCACTTCCCCCATTGTCTGCGCCTGACATGCCAGTGTTAATGCAGAATGCATAAAATTGATATCACTCGCTGTTAGATTTGT